>NZ_DAMBRS010000002.1:0-240751 GCF_032054965.1 Stenotrophomonas chelatiphaga
GGGCGGGGGCGTTGAGCGCCATGGATGGCGCGAAACGAGGCCCGCAGGAGCGGCTGTTGCCGTCCCCCGACCAGCCCCACCGCCCGGCCCACCCCAGCTTCAGCCTGAAAGCCACCCGCGAGGCGGTCTCACCCGTTCGCCAGCGCAAACTCCGGCCGCGTCAGGTTGTCCGCCTCGCCATCGGTGCACAGCACTTCGTCCTCGATCCGGATCCCGCCATAGGGACGGAAGAAATCGACGCGCTCCCAGTCGATGCTGGCGCCATGCCCGGCCTGCTTCACTTCGTCCAGCAGCATGTCGATGAAGTACAGGCCCGGTTCGATGGTCACCACCATGCCCGGCTCCAGCACGCGGGTCAGGCGCAGGTAGGGATGGCCGTCCGGGCGCTCGATCCGGCCACCGGCATCGCCCGCCGCGAAGCCCGCCACGTCGTGGACCTGCAGGCCGATCAGGTGGCCGATGCCGTGCGGGAAGAAGGCCGCGCTGACCCCGGTTTCCAGCGCGGTCTGCGGCGATACCTTGAGCACGCCGAAGTCCTTCAGCACGCCCATCAGCGACAGGTGCGCGTCCACGTGCAGCTGCTTGTAGTCGAAGCCGGCGCGTACCGCGGCACACATCCGCTGCTGGGCAGCGTCGACCGCGCCGATCATCGCGGCGAACTCGTCGTGGCCGTGCGCCGCGTAGGTGCGGGTGATGTCGCTGGCGTAGCCGAGCGCGCTGGCGCCGGCGTCGATCAGGAAGCTGCGCAGTGGCTGCGGCGCGGTGCGGCCGAGTTCGGTGTAATGCAGGACGGCGGCATGTTCGTTCAGCGCCACGATGTTGCCGTACGGCAGTTCGTTGGCATCCTGGCCGACCGCCGCGCAGTACGCCATGTGGATGGAAAACTCATCGGCACCGTTGCGGAAGGCGGCTTCTGCAGCGCGGTGGCCGCGCACGCCCAGCACCTGTGCCTGGCGCATCAGCGAGATCTCGTAAGGCGTCTTGCAGGCGCGGTGGTATTCCAGGTAATCCACCACCGGCGCCGGGTTGTTGGGTGCCCACTCGCCCAGTGTGCTCTGCGGCTCGCCCAGCACGGCGCAGCGCGAACGGTCACGCGGCAGCAGCGCCAGCGCTTCTTCCGGCTTGCGGATGACCTGGATGTCGAAGTGCTCCACCCACCAGCCACTCGGTGCGTCGGGCACCACGTGCCAGTAGTCGAAGGGCTGGTGGAAGATCACCGTGGGACGCTTGCCCGGGGTGAACACCAGCCAGCTGTGCGGCACCCGGGTCAGCGGCAGCCACGCCTTGAACTGCGGATTCACCGCATACGGATAATCGCGGTCGTCGAACAGGTGGTAGTGCAGGGTGCCGCTGGGAACCACCAGATGGTCGAAGCCGCCGCGCGCCAGCGCTGTTTCGGCCCGCCGGCAAAGCACGGCCAGGTGGTCGGGATAAAGGGCGCCGGGGTCGTGCTGGATCATCGCGGTGACTCGCTGGAAAACAGCCCTTGATTGTGCCGCAAGCGCCGCGCGGCTGCTGTGCCGGAACCGGCGCTCAGAGCGCCGGAGATTCCTGTCCGATCCATCCGCGCAGCAGTTCGCGGTGTTCGCGCGAGAGGGTGATGAAGCGGAAACCGGCCCAGGCCTGTCCGGCCACGTGCGCCGGGTCGGCCCACAGCAGGTGCACGCCGACGTCGATCGGCGCGGCGTGGCCGTCAGCCAGTGGCAGGGTGAACTGCAGCTGGTACAGCGCGTCTTCGCGCAGGGGCACGGAGGCCAGCATCAGCATGCCGGTCTCGGAGAGGTTGCCGAGACGGCCGACCACGCGTTCGGCGATCTGGTCGGTCACCGGCACCAGGTCGGCCACGTTGCGGCGCGGCGCGCGGCGGGTGTCGGGGTTTTCGTCGGCTACGCTCATGCGGCTTCCCCTTGTTCGGCGCCGGCCAGCGAGCGCAGCGTGCGCAGGGTGGCCTGCCACGCGCGATCGATCAGGCGTCCCTTGTCTTCGGTGACGACGCGGGCCTGCTCCAGTGCCATCAGCCGCGCCAGCGTATCCAGCGTGTACTCGGCCACTTTCTGCCCGCGCGGGTTGACGAACAGCGCGTGTTCGGTGACCAGGCTGTACCAGGACAGGCGTTGTCGGTGCAGGTCACCCTGCTGGTTGCTGATGAACTCGAACCAGGTGCCGAACGGCAGCGTGCGCAGCTGCCGGTAGCAGTCTTCTTCAACGGGGCTGCGCGCCAGCGGTGCAAGCCGGCGGGTGTCATGGGCTTCGGCCTGCTCGCCCAGCCGGGTACGCGCCTTCAGGCGCGCCGTCAGCTCGGTCCGTGAGGTGCTGTCGTCCTCGCCGCCGGGAGTGGACAGGCGGCGGGCGATCGCGCGGGCTTCGTCGTGGTGGCAGCCGATCTGCAGGACGGCTGCCTCGACCTCGTCGAACAGGGCGTCATCGGCAGCGTGCCCGTTGCCGGGCGGTTGCGCGGTGACCGCGGTGATGCGCGCGGTCTGCTGCAAGCGCTGCTGCCACAGTGCGGAGTCTTCGCCGTGGCGCAGCTGGGTCAGGGTCAGCACGTCGGCCCATGCCTGGCGCAGCAGCGTCTGCACGAAGCGCGGCGGAGGGTCCTGCGCGCAGGCCTGTTCAATCAGCGCGGCAGCCTGCTGGCGTGCGACCTCCAGCCGCTCCTTGCCGCGCGCGGCTTCCACGTGGCGGCGTTCGGCCAGTTCAGCCTTGTGCGCAGCGGCGCGGAAGTGCTGCTGTACCTCTTCGTTGGCGGCGGCGAACACGGCCGGATCGTCGTGGTACTGCGCCACCACCGTGTCCACCGTGCGCTCCAGTTTCTGCACCAGCTGCGGGTCCAGGTCATCGTCCTGCAGGCCACTGGCGCCCAGTTCGGCGATGGTGTTGAGCAGCTCGCGCGCCGGGTGTTCATCGCGCACGAAGAAGCCCGGGTCGGCCAGCGCGGCGCGTGCCAGCGGCACCTGCAGCCTGCCGACCAGGTCGTTGCCTGTGGTCTGCGGGCGCTGCTCCTGGCGGATCTGCTGGAACAACAGGCCGAGCAGGTCCAGCGTGTCGCCATCCTTGACCGTCAGCGCCGCCTGCTCGCCGTGTTCGGCGCGCAGCTGGGTCAGCAGGGCGGTCTGCAGGTCGGACATGCTGCGTGAGGTGGCGCCGCCGGCGATGCGTGCCTGCAGCTGCCCGAGGATCGCATCGACCATCGCGCTGGGCACGGCGTTGGCATCGGGCGCAGCCCCCGGCACGGCGCGTTCGTCTGCCATGGCAGCGCCCGGCAGCGGCGCCTCCAGGCCGGGCGTTGGTGCCGCGCCGGCGGCCATCGCATGCCGCGCCCCGGCCAGCAGTTCGTGCAGTGCGCTCATCGCCGGCGCTGCCAGATCCACCACCGGGGCGGCTGTCGCCAGCTGATCCTGCGTACCGGCGGGCAGCGGCGGCGGGTGCGCGCCGGCCGGCGCGGGATGCCCGCCGAGTTCGGCCTGCATCATCGCCGACCAGGAACTGGCCGCGTTGCTGCTGGCCCCGTTCCAGCTGGTGACCGGCGTGGTGTGGGCGCGTGCGCCCCCGGCCTGGCTGCGTCCCGGCTGGGTGACGATCCGGCGGGTTGCCGCCGAGCGCGCCAGGTACGGGGTATAGACCAGTCCGGGCAGCACGCCTTCGTGGCCGAGCAGCACGTTGGTGCGCTCCAGCAGCTCGCCCAGCCGCTCCAGCACCTGGCGTTCGAAGCTGCGGTACAGCGCCAGCTGGGCTTCCAGTTCCAGCCCGGCTTCGTCACCGATCCGGCGCACGATGCCGCATAGCAGGGTTGGGCCGAACGGTACGTGCTCGGCATCCAGCGCCGGCGCGGCGGCCAGCACCGCCAGCCGCTGTCCGAGCAGCTGCAGTGCGTTGGCCGAGCGCAGCATTTCGCGCCGCATGATCTCGTTGAGCACGATGTCGCGGTCGATGTCGGTGTCGTTGACCAGGGTCAGCGCGGACATCGACGGGCGTTGCGGCTCCACCGCCACCGGTGCTTCGCCGGGCGGGGCGAACAGCGCGGCCAGCGCCTGCGCCAGCTGTTCCAGGAAGCGTTGGCTGAAGCCTTCGGCGAAGGGATGGATCTGCCTGGCCTGCGCGAACAGGTCGGCCTGCACCTGGCTGTTGCGGGCGCGCTCGGCCTCGCGCAGCAGTTCGCGCTCCAGCTCCACTACGGTCAGCGTCAACGGCGCGGTCAACGACTGCCGCGACAGTGCCAGCAGGGCACCCAGCAGCCGACGCACCCGCGGTGGGGCATCCACCGCAGCGAAGCGCGCGGTGTCCTCGGGCATCGGCGGAGGCGAGGAGGGCATGGGGCTGGGCATCCGTTTTCCCGGGGTCGGGCTCGGAATCTACCGTGTCGGGCGGGGCCGCGCTACTCGCCCAGGAACAGCTCCACCACGTCGTTGGTGAAGCGCCGACCCAGCTCGGTCGGTCGCAGCAGCACCTCGCCGTGGTCGTGGCCGTCCGCGCCCGCACAGCCATGGTCGTCGCAGCCATGCCCGTGATCGTGGCCCTCGTCCACGCGCTCCAGCCAACCGCGCTGCAGCGCCTGCTGCAGCGGTGCGTCGATGGCCGTGGCGGCAAGGCCGGTGCGCGACTGGAAATCGCGCAGGCTGAAGCCTTCGTGCAGGCGCAGCAGGTTGAGCATGTATTCGAACGGCAGCCGGTCCGCGGCGATGATGTCATCGCCGCCGAAGCTGGCGGTGGTGCCGGCGGCATCCATGTACGCCTGCGGATGCTTGAGCTTCCAGCGCCGGCGTACGTTCTGCTCGGCCCCGGAGCTGATCTTGCCGTGCGCACCGGCACCGATGCCCAGGTAGTCGCCGAAGCGCCAGTAATTCAGGTTGTGCGCGCTCTGCCGGCCCGACCGGGCATAGGCACTGACCTCGTACTGGTCGAAGCCGGCCTGCGCCAGCAGGGCCTGGCAGTGTTCCTGCATGTCCCAGGCGCTGTCTTCGTCCGGGATGCCCTGTGGCGGACGGGCGAAGAACACCGTGTTCGGTTCCAGCGTGAGCTGGTAGTGCGAAAGGTGCGCGGGATGCAGCGCGAACGCACGCTCCAGGTCATGCTCTGCGGCGGCCAGGGTCTGGCCGGGCAGGGCGTACATCAGGTCGATGTTGAAATTGTCGAAGCCCGCATCCTGGGCCATCTTCACCGCGCGCTCGGCTTCGGCGCTGTCATGGATACGGCCCAACCGCTTGAGCGCGTCGTCATTGAAGGTCTGGATGCCGAAGCTGAGCCGGTTGACGCCCGCCGCACGGTACCCATCGAAACGGCCGTGTTCGGTCGTGCCCGGATTGGTCTCCAGGGTGACTTCGGCATTCGGCGCGAAGCGCAGCCGCGCCGAGGCCTGCTGCAGGAAACGGTCGATCGCTTCGGCCGGGAACAGGCTGGGCGTGCCGCCGCCGAAGAACACGCTGTGCACCACCCGGCCCCATACCAGCGGCAGGTCCTGGTCCAGGTCGCGCACCAGCGCATCGACGTAGGCATCGAAGGGCAGTTCGCCCTTGGCCTGGTGCGAGTTGAAATCGCAGTACGGGCATTTGCGCACGCACCACGGCAGGTGCACGTAGAGCGACAGCGGTGGCGGGATCAGGGCGGGCATCGGGGTCGGTTACAGGGAGATCGTGGACAGCCGCTGCTTCAGCTGCTGCAGGGCCAGCGCACGGTGGCTGAGCGTGTTCTTCAGGGCCGGTTCCATTTCCGCGGCGGTCAGGCCATGGCGAGGGTCCAGGAACACCGGGTTGTAGCCGAATCCGTTGTGCCCGCGCGGGGCCTCCAGGATCACCCCTTCCCAGCTGCCTTCGCAGACCAGCGGCTGCGGATCGGCGGCGTGGCGCAGCAGCACGATCACCGCGAAGAAGCGTGCGGTGCGTTGTTGCGCCGGCACGCCGTGCAGTTCGGCCAGCAGCTTTGCAGTGTTGGCCGCATCGTCGGTGGGGCTGCCGGCGTAGCGCGCGCTGTACAGGCCCGGCGCACCCCCCAGCGTGTCGACGATCAGTCCCGAATCATCGGCCAGCGCGGGCAGGCCGCTGGCCTGGCAGGCCGCCCGCGCCTTGATCAGCGCGTTTTCCACGAAGGTCAGGCCGGTCTCCGGCACATCGCCGACGCCGGCGTCGGCGGCCGACAGGATCCGCAGCGGCAGGTCGGCCAGCATCGCCTGCATTTCCTTCAGCTTGCCGGCGTTGTGGCTGGCAAGCACCAGCCGGGAGGTGTCAGCGAGGTTCATCAGGCCAGCTCCAGCAGGTCCCAGGTGTTGCCGTACAGGTCGCGGAACACCGCCACGGTGGCATAGGGTTCCCTGCGCGGTGCTTCGAGGAACTCCACCCCGGCGGCCAGCATCGCGGCGTGGTCACGCGCGAAGTCATCGGTCTCCAGGAAGAAGCCGACCCGTCCGCCGGTCTGGTCGCCGATCCGCGCGGCCTGCACGTCCGAACTGGCGCGCGCCAGCAGCAGCCCGGCGGCGCCGTCGGCGGCCGGGGACACCACCACCCAGCGCTTGCCGCTGCCCTGGTCGATGTCCTGCTGCAGGTGGAAGCCGAGCGCGCCGGTGAACCAGGCAATGGCACGGTCGTAGTCGTCCACCAGCAAGGTGGTCAGGGCCAGCCGGCGATTCATGCGCCCAGTGCCGCCTGCTGTGCCGCCAGCAGTTCGCGCACGCCCTTGTCGGCCAGCGCCAGCAGCGCATCCAGTTCGTCGCGACGGAACGCGTGGCCTTCGGCGGTGCCCTGCAGTTCGATGAAGCCGCCGCCATCGTTCATGACGACATTCATGTCGGTGTCGCAGTCGCTGTCTTCGGCGTAGTCCAGGTCCAGCACCGGAGTGCCGCGGTAGACGCCCACCGATACCGCCGCCACCGCGCCGATGATCGGGTTGCGCTTGATGTCACCGCGCTTGAGCAGCAGGTTCACCGCATCGGCCAGGGCCACGTAGGCGCCGGTGATGGCTGCGGTGCGGGTGCCGCCGTCGGCCTGCAGCACGTCGCAGTCCAGGGTGATGGTGCGCTCGCCCAGCGCGTTGCGGTCCACGCACGCACGCAGGCTGCGGCCGATCAGGCGCTGGATTTCCAGCGTGCGGCCGCCCTGCTTGCCACGCGCCGCTTCGCGGTCGCTGCGGGTGTGGGTGGCGCGCGGCAGCATGCCGTACTCGGCGGTGACCCAGCCTTCGCCCTTGCCACGCAGGAAGCCCGGTACCCGGTTTTCCACGGTGGCGGTGCACAGCACGCGGGTTTCGCCGAAGCAGACCAGCACCGAGCCTTCGGCGTGACGGGTGAAACCGCGTTGGAGGGTGACCTGGCGCATCTGGTCGGGCTGGCGGCCACTGGGGCGGGTATCGGACATGGCGGGGTACCGTTGGAGCGAGGGAACGGGTCCATGCCCGCGCCGGGGAGGGGCAGGCAGGAGGCTCGAATGAAGCCGCTAGGGTACCATTCCCTCTTTGGGAGCATCTGGAAAACCCCATGATCCGAAGCATGACCGCCTACGCCGGTGGCGAGCGCGCCACCGCCTGGGGCACGCTGGGCTGCGAGCTGCGCTCGGTGAACCACCGGTTCCTCGAAGTCGGCACCCGCCTGCCGGAGGAACTGCGCGCGCTGGAACCGCAGCTGCGTGAACGCATCGCCGCACGCCTGAGCCGCGGCAAGCTGGACCTGGTGATGCGTCTGCGTACCCCGGAAACGTCAGCCAGCCTGCAGGTCAACGATGTCCTGTTGGGCCAGCTGGGCCAGCTGGCGCACCGGCTGACGTCCGACTTCCCGAACCTGCAGGTCAGCTTCACCGACCTGCTGCAGCTGCCCGGCGTGATGCAGGGCGAAGCCACCGATGCCACCGCCCTGCAGGCCGAGGCGCTGGCCCTTCTGGAGCAGACCCTGGATGGCTTCATCGCCGGCCGCGAACGCGAAGGCGACAAGCTGGCAACCGCGATCAGTGAACGGGTGGATGCGATCGAGCGTATCGCCGCTGAAGTGCGCACCCTGATTCCCGCCATCCGCGAAGGCCAGCGGGTCAAGCTGGCCGCGCGCCTGGCCGACCTGCCGCACCCGGTGGATCCGGGCCGCGCCGAGCAGGAACTGGTGATGTGGCTGCAGAAGCTGGACGTGGATGAAGAGCTGGACCGCCTGGGCAGCCATATCGTGGAAATCCGCCGCGTGCTGAAGCAGCGCGATCCGGTCGGGCGCCGGCTGGACTTCCTGCTGCAGGAGTTCAACCGCGAAGCCAATACGCTGGGCTCCAAATCCGTGGACAGCCGCACCTCCAGTGCCGCGGTGGAACTGAAAGTGCTGATCGACCAGATCCGCGAACAGGTACAGAACATCGAATGAGCATCCAACCTTCCCCGGCCGGCACGCCCGCGCGCGGCACGCTGTACATCGTTGCCGCGCCCTCCGGTGCCGGCAAGAGCAGCATCGTCAACGCCACCCTGGCGCGCGACCCGCAGATCGCGCTGTCGATCTCGTTCACCTCGCGGGCCACGCGTCCGGGCGAGATCAACGGCGAGCACTACCATTTCGTCAGCGCGACCGAGTTCGAGGCCATGATCGCCGCCGGCGATTTCTTCGAACACGCCTGGGTGCACGGCGACTGGAAGGGCACCGCCCGGCAATCGGTGGAACCGCAGCTGGCCGCCGGCCAGGACGTGCTGCTGGAAATCGACTGGCAGGGGGCGCAGCAGGTGCGCCAGCTGGTGCCCGGCACGGTGACGGTGTTCATCCTGCCGCCGTCCAGGCAGGCGCTGCAGGACCGCATGCGCAAGCGCGGCCAGGACAGCGAGGCGGTGATCAGCCAGCGCCTGTCGGCCGCACGCGAGGAAATGCTGCACTTCAACGACTTCGACTACGTCATCGTCAACGAGATCTTCGACACCGCGGTGGATGAGCTGTGTGCCATCTTCACCGCCAGCCGGCTGCGCCGCGAAGCGCAGAAGGTCCGCCATGCGGGGCTGATCCAGGCCCTTTTGACCGCTGATCCGTCTGCAACTGACTGATTGCAAAAGGAACAGGGAGGGGTTGGCTTGATTTTGTCCAGCCCCTGCCCTTACACTCCGTCCCCTTTCCCTCATTCGACTGAGCGGCCGACCGGTCGCCGGGAGCCCGTATGGCCCGCATCACCGTAGAAGATTGCCTGGAAGTCGTTAACAACCGTTTCGAGCTGGTCATGATGGCGTCCAAGCGCGCCCGCCAGCTTGCCAACGGCGTGCAGGCCACGCTGGACAACAGCGAAACCGAAGACAAGCCGACCGTGCTGGCGCTGCGCGAGATCGCCGCCCGTCGCATCGACAACGCGCTGATCGACGAAGTCGAGAAGGCCGAGCGCGAGCGTGCCGAACGGGAAGCGCTGGAATGGGCTGCCGCCGAAGTGGTCGCCGACGAAGACATGTCCAAGAACGACGACTGAGTCCCGTCGACGCCCTTGGCCAGATGCGAAACAGCCCGCCGCAAGCGGGCTGTTTCGCATTCAGGATTTGCTGAAATTGTGACGCTGGCATAGGCTTCGGCCATGAACCCAGGCCCCACTGCCAAGGTAGCCGCGCCGTCACGCGCGGACGTACCCGATTACGTCCTTCAACTCGAGCGCGCAGCGCACTACCTGCCGCCGGAGCAGCTGCCACTGCTGCGCCGTGCCTGGGAAGTGGGCGCCGCTGCGCATGCGGGGCAGACCCGCAAGTCCGGTGAACCCTACATCACCCACCCGGTTGCCGTGGCACAGGTGCTGGCCGAACTGGGCCTGGACATGGAAGCGCTGATCGCCGCGATCCTGCACGACACCATCGAAGACACGCCGCTGACCCGCGAAGAGCTGGCCGCAGAGTTCGGTGAGCCGGTGGCCGAACTGGTCGACGGGGTCACCAAGCTGGACAAGCTGAAGTTCCGCGACCGCCAGGAAGCGGCCGCGGAGAGTTTCCGCAAGATGCTGCTGGCGATGTCGCGCGACCTGCGCGTGATCATGATCAAGCTCGCCGACCGCCTGCACAACATGCGCACCCTGGGCGCGCAGAGCAGCGAGGCGCGTGCCCGGATCGCGCGCGAAACGCTGGAAATCTATGCGCCCATCGCGCAGCGGCTGGGCATGAGCCTGGTCAAGAGCGAACTGCAGAACCTCGGTTTCAAGGCACTGTACCCGTGGCGCCATGCGATCCTGGAAAAGCACATCCGCAGCCAGCCGGTCGTGCGCCGCGAAGCGATGGCACAGGTGGAAGTGCAGCTCAGCCAGCGGCTGGCCAAGGAAGGGCTGGAACATCGGCTGGTCAGCCGGATCAAGACCCCGTGGAGCATCTACAACAAGATGCACGACGAGAACAAATCCTTCGACCAGGTCATGGATGTCTTCGGTTTCCGCCTGGTGGTGCGCAGCGTGCCCAACGCCTACCACGCGCTGGGTGCCGTGCATGCCGCGTTCAAGCCGCTGGACGGGCGCTTCCGCGACTTCATCGCCATTCCCAAGGCCAACGGCTACCAGTCGCTGCACACGGTGCTGTTCGGCCCCTACGGCTCGCCGATCGAGGTGCAGATCCGCACCGAGGAAATGGACCTGATCGCCGAACGCGGCGTGGCCGCGCACTGGACCTACAAGTTCGGCGGCGACACCCCCAACAGTGCGCAGAGCCGGGCCCATGCGTGGATCGTCGAACTGATCGATTCGCAGCGCGCCGCCGGTTCGTCGCTGGAATTCCTGGACAACGTCAAGGTCGACCTGTTCCCGGACGAGGTCTACCTGTTCACGCCGAAGGGCAAGATCATGGCGCTGCCGCGCAATGCGACCGCGCTGGACTTCGCCTACGCGGTGCATACCGACGTCGGCAACACCGCGGTGGCCTCGCGCGTGGACAAGAAGCTGGTGCCGCTGCGCACCAAGCTGGTCAGCGGACAAACGGTGGAGATCATCACCGCGCGTTCGGCCACGCCCAAGCCGCAGTGGCTGGAATTCGTGGTCACCAGCAAGGCGCGTACGGCGATCCGCCACCAGCTCAAGCAGCTGGAACACGAAGATGCCGTGCAGCTGGGCCACCGCATGCTGGATCGCGCGCTGGAGGCGATGGATTCGTCGCTGGAGCGGCTGCCGAAGGGGCGGCTGGATGCGTTCCTGGCCGAGCACCGTTACCCGCGCCTGGAGGCCCTGCTGGCCGAAGTGGCGCTGGGCAACTGGATGCCGACCCAGGCCGCGCAGGCGCTGATGGCCTATGCCGAACTGCGCGGCGGTGCACGCCACCATTCGCAGGAAAAGATCCTGATCAACGGCAGCGAACGCGGCGTGGTCACCTTCGCCAACTGCTGCCAGCCGATTCCGGGCGATGAGATCATGGGGTACCACACCGCCGGCAAGGGCATCGTGGTGCACCGGATGGACTGTCCCAACCTTGCCGAGCTGCGCAAGTCGCCGGAGCGCTGGGTGCCGATCGGCTGGGATTCGTCGGTATCCGGTGACTACGACACCTCGCTGGTGGTCGAAGTGGAGAACGGCACCGGCGTGCTGGCGCAGCTGGCTGCGGCGATCGCGCAGAGCCAGTCCAACATCGAACGCGTGGACTACCTGGACCGCGACTTCAACGCCGCCGTGCTGGCCTTCAACGTGCAGGTGCGCGACCGCAACCACCTGGCCGAGGTCATGCGCAGGCTTCGCCGCCTGTCGGTGGTGCAGTCGGTCCGCCGCCAGTAACCGGCAGGGGCAGGCAGGGGTCAGGTTCCTTTTCCGCGGGAAAAGGAACCTGACCCCGTGCCGCGAGCCGGTACAATGAGGGCTCTGTTTTTCCTGATACCGGAGCACCCATGACCCGCCAGATCATCAACACCGAAAAGGCCCCCGCTGCCATCGGTCCTTACTCGCAGGCCGTGCGCGCCGGCAACACCGTGTACTTCTCCGGCCAGATCCCGCTGGACCCGGCCACCGGTGACATCGTCGGCGCCGGTGACGTGGAAGCCCAGGCCCGCCGTGCCTTCGACAACCTCAAGGCGGTGGCCGAAGAAGCCGGCGGCTCGCTCGACCAGATCGTCCGCCTGGGCCTGTACCTGACCGACCTGGCCGAGTTCGCCAAGGTCAACGCCGTCATGCAGGACTACTTCAAGGCGCCGTTCCCGGCGCGTTCGACCATCGAAGTCTCCGGCCTGCCGAAGGGCGCCAACTTCGAAGTCGATGCGGTGATGGTCATCGGCTGAACCCTGCGTGGCACGCAAGGCCGCCGCCCCTGCACTGGCCCCGTCCGGTGAAGCCTCGCTGGCGATGCTGGCCGGGGTCGGTCCGGCCGTGGCCGGCAAGCTGCAGGCGCGTGGCCTGGGCACGCTGCAGGACCTGTGGCTGCACCTGCCGCTGCGTTATGAAGACCGGACCCGGCTGACCCTGATCGAAGACCTGCGTTCCGGCGTTCCGGCGCAGGTCGAAGGCCGGGTGATGGCGGTGGAGCGCGGCATGCGCTACCGGCCGATGCTGAAGGTCGCCATCGAAGACGAAGGGCGCGGCACGCTGGTGCTGCGCTTCTTCCATTTCCGCCAGCAGCAGGTCGGGCAGTTCGCGGTCGGCAACCGCCTGCGCTGCTTCGGGACCCCGCGCCCGGGCCAGCTTGGCCTGGAAATCGTCCATCCCAGTTACCAGGTACTGGGGCGGCTGGACGACCCGGCGCTGGGGGACCGGCTTGATCCGGTGTATCCGGCGGTGGAAGGCGTTGGCCCGGCGACCATGCGCAAGCTGATCCTGCAGGCGCTGGAGCGCTTGCCGGACGAATCCCTGCTGGAGCTGCTGCCGCCGGGATGGCTGGATGGCCTGGGCCTGCCATCGCTGCGCAGCGCACTGCTGACCGTGCACCAGCCGCCGCAGGATGCGGATCTTTCCGCGCTGGCCAACGGCATCCATCCCGCACAGCGCCGGCTGGCGCTGGAAGAACTGCTCGCCCACCACCTGAGCCTGCGCCGCCAGCGCATCGCCCTGCAGGCCCATCATGCGCCGCCGCTGGCCGGGCCGGGAAAGCTGGCCAAGGCGCTGCTCAAGCAGCTGCCATTCGCGTTGACCGGCGCGCAGCAGCGCGTGTTCAAGCAGATCCGCGACGACCTCGCCCGGCCCAGCCCGATGCTGCGGCTGGTGCAGGGCGACGTGGGTTCGGGCAAGACCGTGGTGGCCGCGCTTGCCGCCATGCTGGCGGTGGAACAGGGCAAGCAGGTCGCGTTGGCCGCACCCACCGAACTGCTGGCCGAACAGCACCTCAACAACCTGCGCGGCTGGCTGGAACCGCTGGGCGTGCAGGTCGCCTGGCTGGCCGGCAAGGTCACCGGCAAGGCGCGCGCCAAGGTGCTTGCCGATGTGGCCAGCGGTGAGGCCAAGGTGGTGGTCGGCACGCATGCGTTGATGCAGGACGCGGTGGTGTTCCAGGACCTTGCGCTGGCCATCGTCGATGAGCAGCACCGCTTCGGCGTGCACCAGCGGCTGGCGCTGCGCGACAAGGGCGCAGGCGGCAACAGCGTGCCGCACCAGCTGGTGATGACCGCCACGCCGATCCCACGCACCCTGGCGATGTCCGAATATGCCGATCTGGATGTATCGGCGATCGATGAGCTGCCGCCCGGCCGCACGCCGGTGCAGACCGTCGCGCTCAATGCGGATCGTCGCCCCGAGCTGATCGAGCGCATCGCGCTGGCCTGCAGCGAAGGGCGCCAGGTGTACTGGGTCTGCACGCTGATCGAAGAAAGCGAGGAGCTCGATGCCACGCCGGCGCAGGCCACCTTCGAGTCGCTGCAGGCGCTGCTGCCCGGCGTGCGCGTGGGCCTGGTCCACGGTCGCCTGAAGGCTGCGGAAAAGCTGGCCACGATGGTGGCGTTCAAGGCTGGGCAGATCGACCTGCTGGTCGCCACCACGGTGATCGAAGTGGGCGTGGACGTGCCGAATGCCTCGCTGATGGTGATCGAGAACGCCGAGCGGCTCGGGCTGGCGCAGCTGCACCAGCTGCGCGGGCGGGTAGGGCGCGGATCGGCGGTATCGCGCTGCATGCTGCTGTACCAGACGCCGTTGTCGGCGATGGCGCGCGAGCGCCTGCAGACCATGCGCGAAACCAACGACGGCTTCGTCATCGCCGAAAAGGACCTGGAGCTGCGCGGCCCCGGCGAGCTGCTGGGTACCCGCCAGACCGGCCTGGCCGGCTTCCGCATCGCCGACCTGGCGCGCGATGCCAACCTGCTGCCGGACGTGCACGCACTGGCCGAACGGCTGCTGCAGGAGCAGCCCGGCCTGGCCGACCGCGTCGTTGACCGCTGGATCGGCACCGCCGTGCGTTACGCCTCGGCGTAAGCCGCTGCTGGAGGGGCCGGGCGGGAGGGGGTTGCAGGGGACGGCAACAGCCGACCGTTATGCCTCGGCCTGAGCCGGTAGCGCCGACCCAGGGGCGGTGGATGCTTCCCGCCATCGCGTCGCCTGACGCAGGCCGCGCTTCGCGCTCGCCGAGCGTGGCTCGGCGCTACCGCTCTTCTTCTTTTTTCCGGGACCGACGCGGTCGCAGACGATCAGGGCCGGGCGGGAGGGGTTTGCAGGGGCGTTGAGCGCCAGGGATGGCGCGAAACGAGGCCCGCAGGATGCGGCTGTTGCCGTCCCCTGCAAACCCCTCCCGCCCGGCCCCACCGGAAACGCGCCTCCTCATGCCCCTGTTGTATTTGCAGGCATCCCGGTGCGACACTCCGTTGCCGCTCAGAAGACGGCAACGATGACCCACAAGATCCCGCTGTTGATCGACACCGACCCCGGTGTGGACGACGCACTGGCCCTGCTGATGGCCTTCGCCGATACCCGCCACGAGGTGGTCGCGCTGACCATCGCCGCCGGCAACGTCGGCCTGGATTTCACCGTCCGCAACGCACTCAAGCTGTGTGAAGTGGTCGGCCGTGACGACGTCCCGGTGTTCGCCGGCAGCCCGGATCCGCTGCTGCATCCCTCGCTGGATGCCGCCCACGTGCACGGTCGCGACGGCTACGGCGATGTCGACCTGCCGCCTCCCACCCGCAGCGCCGAGGCCGAACACGCCGCGCTTGCGATCCTGCGCCTGTCGCACCAGTACCGCGGCGAGCTGATGCTGGTCATGCTCGGCCCGCTGACCAACCTGGCGCTGGCGCTCAAGCTCGATCCGACCCTGCCCACGCGCATCAAGCGCATCGTGGTGATGGGCGGGGCGGTCACCTGCCACGGCAACATCACCCCGGCGGCCGAGTTCAACATCGCCTTCGATCCGGAAGCCGCCCACGTGGTGTTCGGCGCGTTCGCGCACCTGCTGGTATCGGATTGGGAGGCGACCGTGGCCCACGGCTTGCCGCTGCAGCAGGCCGAACAGTGGCTGGCCGCCGATTCCGATCGCGCACGCTTCTACGAGCTGATCTCGCGCAAGACCCGTGCACTGTCGGAGGACAGCAAGGGCGGGCGCTGGTTCACCGCCGACGCGCTGGCGATGGCCTGGGCGCTGAACCCGGAAGGCCAGCTGCAGGTGGAGTCGCGTCCGGTGAACATCGAGCTGAACGGGACGTTCAGTCGCGGTGCGACCCTCGTCGACTGGAATCGCCAGACCGGCCAGCCGGACAACTGCACGCTGCTGATGGCGTATGACCAGGCCAGGTTCGAGGCCCTGGTCCGCCAGGCACTGGGCGCCTGACGGGCGCGGCGGCCGACGGCCCGCGCAGGCACGGCGCGGGTCGTGGTTGCCCCGGCGGCCGTCCGCCTTTATAATGCCGCTCTTGTGTTTCCCTTACCTATTTACGGTGTACGCCCATGAAGGACGATATCCATCCCGAGTACCGTGACGTCGTCTTCGAAGACGTCACCTCCGATTTCAAGATCCTGACCCGTTCGACCATGTCGGCGAAGGAAACCACCAAGTGGGAAGACGGTAACGAATACCCGCTGATCAAGGTGGAAATCTCCTCCTCGTCGCACCCGTTCTACACGGGCAAGCACAAGGTGATCGACACCTCCGGCCGTATCGACAAGTTCCAGAAGCGCTACGCGCGCTGATCCGTCGATCCATGCCTGGGCGAACGGCCGCGCATTGCGCGGCCGTTTGCTTTTCAGCGCTTCGATGCCCTGGCGTATGGTGGTGGAACGCTGCGTTCGGCGCGGGGCCTGCCCGGAGCGCCCGTGGGCGGTGGGCAGTCCTTATATGTCATCTACGACTTCCGTCTAACCCCCGGAAAATGCTGCTGTGCGATAATGGCGGGATCCGCGGCACAGGTCGTGGACGTCATTCACGTGCCTGACCAATGCGCTTGGGCAGGCGCCTTCCCCTTGAAGGAGCGCACACAGTGTCCGATCTTGATCAGGTCACGCTCAACGCCGGCGAAAAGTCGGTCGTTCTGCCGGTCATCAAACCCACTCTCGGCAACGACTGCGTCGACATTTCGAAGCTGACCAAGGAAACGGGGTACTTCACCTACGATTCCGGCTTCACTGCCACCGCAAGCTGCAAGTCGGCCATCACCTACATCGATGGCGACAAGGGCGTTCTGCTGTATCGCGGCTATCCGATCGAGCAGCTCTCGGAAAAGTCGAGCTATGTCGAAGTCGTCTACCTGCTGATCAACGGCGAGCGTCCCGACGCTGCCCAGTTGAAGGCATTCAACGAAGAGCTGGCCGCTGAAGCGACTGTCGATGCGTCGGTCAACACGCTGATCGGCAGCTTCGCCAAGGATGCCCATCCGATGGCGATCCTGACCGCGGCGATCGCGCAGCTGTCGGGCATCTACCACGCCTCGCTGGACCTGTCCGATGCCGAACAGCGCCGCAAGGCCGCCGTGCGCCTGATCGCCAAGGTGCCGACCCTGTCGGCGCTGATCTACCGCCACGGCAAGGGCCTGCCGGCCAACACGCCGGACACCTCGCTGGATTACGTCAGCCGCTTCCTGAAGCAGACCTTCGAATCGGCCGACGGCCAGTACGAGCTGAACCAGGACGTGGTCAAGGCGCTGGACCTGCTGTTCATCCTGCATGCCGACCACGAACAGAACGCCTCGACCTCGACCGTCCGCATGGTCGGCTCGACCGGCGCCAACCCGTATGCCTCGGTCGCCGCCGGCGTCACCGCACTGTGGGGTCCGGCCCACGGCGGTGCCAACGAAGCCGTGCTGAAGATGCTGGAAGAAATCGGTTCGGCCGACAACGTCGAGTCCGCCGTGGTCAAGGCCAAGGACAAGACCTCCGGCTTCCGCCTGATGGGCTTCGGCCATCGCGTGTACAAGAACTTCGACCCGCGCGCCAAGGTCATCGGTGTCATGACCGGCAAGGTGCTGGAACAGCTGGGCGTGCAGGATCCGCTGCTGGACGTGGCCGTCAAGCTGGAACAGGCCGCGCTGCAGGACGACTACTTCGTCGCCCGCAAGCTGTACCCGAACGTCGATTTCTACAGCGGCATCATCTACAAGGCGCTGCAGATCCCGACCGAGATGTTCACCGTCATGTTCGCCCTGGGCCGTACCTCCGGCTGGGTCGCGCACTGGCTGGAGCAGCAGGTCGATCCGGAAATGAAGATCGGCCGCCCGCGTCAGGTCTACACCGGTAGCGACGTGCGCGACTACCAGGGCTGATTCCGGGCATCCCTCTGTTGCATGAAACGCCCCGCCTTGCGGGGCGTTTTTTTTTGCCCGCGCTGTCAGAAAAGCGCCAGATCACATCCATACACGGTTGGCTGTTCTGTTCTTCAACGCAGTGCACAGATACGCTGTTGTCGTGACGTTTTTGAAGATTTCCTTACGTTCAAATCGCCGGACGCTGCCTATTCTCCTGCCGCCGCCAGCTTTCGCTGATGGCACGGCGCCAAATCGCTGACGCCGTCTATCGCAATCAAGGAGAGATAACCATGAAGACGCATTGCCGGAACGCCCTGTTGGCCCTTGCGCTTGCCGCTGCCTCCACCTCGGCCCATGCCGTGCAGGCCGATATCAAGATCTGGGCCGATGTCGATCCCACGCTGTCGCTGCTGCGTGCCGATGGAAGTGCACTGCCTGATGCAGTGGCGTTGACTTACCAGCCCCTCAGCGGCTTGTCGCCGTGGACCGAGCAGGTCCGCATCTTCTCCAACGACACCTCGAAGGATGTCAGCGTACGCCTGGGCAACGCCGCGGAACTGCGTCCGGTGGTCGCTGCCACTGGCGCCGCGCCGATACCGATGACGGTCCGCCTCAACGGCCGCCCGCTCGCGGTCTCCAACGCGGATTTCGACGCCAGCACGCTGTTCGATGGCGCACTGCCCGGCGCCTCGATTGCCATGCCGCTGGTGATCGAGCAGACCACCCGCGGGCCGATCACTGCCGCCGGTCTGTACGAGGGCCTGGTGAGCGTCGTTCTGGTCCAGAAGGCCGGCAGTCCATAACCAACCGCGCCGGCCCGTCCAGGGCCGGCCTTCGGGGATCCAACATGGTAACCACCGCTCCCGCCGTGACCAGGCTGGCGACAGCGCTTGCGCTCGCGCTGGCTCTCGATGGCGCCCACGCTGCCGCGCGCGGGGTCCCGGCTGGCTTCGAGGAGCTTGCCGAAGGCCAGATCGAGCAGCTCGACGTCCGGCTGTTCGGGCGCTCGGCCGGGCTGACCCCGGTGCTGGTCACACTCCACAGCCTGCAGTTGCAGGACCCGGCCCGCGTGCTGCAGGCACTGCAACTGAGCCCGGAGGCCCAGGCGGTGCTGCTGCCCGCGCTGTCGGTCGCGTTGCCACGCAACAGTCATCTGGCGTGTCGCCATGGCATCGCCGATGCAGGTTGCGGCTATCTGGATCCGCCTGATGATGCGTCCGTCGCAGCTGCCATCTACGATGAAGGCGAGGGCACCGTAAGCCTGTTCATGGCGCGGCAGTGGCTGCCCGCCGCGCCTGCCGGCGAGCGCTTCCACCAGATCAGTGGCGCATCCGAAAACGCCTTCCTGCACCAGCACGTGATCAATGCCGGCGGCAGCCATGGCGTACGCGCGCTGGCGGTGCAGGGCATGGGGACACGGGGGCTGTTCGAGCACGGGCATCTGGCAGCCAACTGGAACTACAGCCAGCAGCAACAGCAGGGCCAACCTGCCCGTCAGGCGTTCGAGCTGGACAACGCTTACTACCGTCACGACCTCGATCGTCGGCACTACCTGCAGGCTGGCCGGCTGGACCGGCGCAACCTGTCCAGTCCGCTGGGGGGCGTTTTCGGTTTTGGCATGCTGCCGCTGGACCGCCTCGACGGCCTGCGCCTGGGCAGCAGCCAGGCCTATGTCGACGTCGACGCCGCCGTGCAGTCCAGCCCACTCACCGTGCTGCTGGCGCGCGATGCACGCGTGGATGCGTTCGATGGCACGCGGCTGCTGCAGACCTACTATCTGGCCGCCGGCATCAACGAGCTCGATACCCGCTCGTTTCCCTTCGGCAACTACGGCATCACCCTGCGCATCTACGAAGACGGTGTCCTGGTGCGCAGCGAAGAGGCGCCCTTCGACAAGCGCGGCGACGGCGCCGATGGCAGCCTGCAATGGTTCGTGCAGGCAGGCCGGCGCGCGGAGCGCGGCGACCGACATGCCGCGCCGGGACCGGCCGCGATGGCGGGACTGCGCCTGCCACTGGGTCGTGACATGACGGTGACCGCGGGGGCGGTGGACGTTGAATCGGGCGATTACGCCGAACTGAGGGTGGATCTGCGGCGGCATTTTGCTACCCAGGAACTTCGTGGCGCATTCAGCGCCATGCGGGGCAGCGACGCCAGCCGAGGTACGCAGGCCCAACTTTCCTACCGTCGCACGGCATCGTGGAATGTCCATCATCAACAGCTGCGCGATGGCGTCTGCCAGCCGGGGGCGGGGCGCGACGGTCCGGGATGTTCCGATTCCCTGAGCGCGTCGATGGCGCTGCCGTTGCGCGGAGGAAGCGTCTTTCTTGGCTACACCCGCCGGCAGACCTGGCGCAGCGGTGCGTGGCTGCCGGGCGGCCTCGACGATCCGGCAGCCGTGCCTGGCTTGCCGGTGATCGATCCGGGTGTCGGCCGCAGTGACCCCCTTCGCAGTCGCAGCTGGCAGGGCAGCTACAGCCGGATCGAGCGCTGGCAGGACTTCAGCGCCGCCCACCGCATCGGTTTCTGGCACCAACGCAATGATGCCGTCACCGGCGCGCGCCGTGATCGCGGCATCTTCCTCACCCTCACCCTCACCCGGTTGCAGCGCGACGCGCGGCTTGCCTCGCAGCGGCGTTACGGACTTGATCTTCGCCAGCCCGCCCACCAGCGGCCGCAGCTGAGCTACAGCGCCGGCCAGACGCTGCGGCAGGAACGCGATGACCAGTTGCGTGAGGTATCGGCTGATTTCCGTGGCAGCGACGCCGGGCGTTACAGCGCCGGCGTCAGCGCACTGCTGCATGACCACACCGGCCGCACCAGTGCCACCGTGGCCCATTACCAGCACGCCGGGCGCCGCGACATGGCCTACAGCATCAACCACAACGCCGCGTTCGCCTGGGGGCCTGGTGGTTTCTACTGGGGCGACGGGGGCGCCGATGCCGGCCTGGCGGTGAAGGTCGATCCGAGCGAGGACGTGGACCTGTCCGGGGTAGCCGCCGAACTGCAGGTGTCGGGTCTGCGCAGGCAGCGACTGCAGTTGGGCGAACGTCGCCTGCTGTCCTTGCCCGCTTACCAGCCACACCGGGCCGAACTGCAGGATGCGAGCAGCATGGACAGCATCGCCGCCGTGCGCGTCGGCACAACCGGTGCGGCGCGTTCGGTGTTCCTGTCCCCGGGCAGGCTGGTGACCCTGGCAGTACCGGTTGAAGTGACCTATACCTTCATCGGGCATGCGCAGGACCTTGCCGGGATGCCGGTACCGTCGGCGCGCATCCTCAATGCGCCGGTGCCGGCCACCGAAGCCAATGGGGGCTTCGTCGTCGACTTTCCGCGCCGCGAACAGGCACTCTACCTGTTGCAGGGCAGCGAGCTGCTGTCCTGTCCGCTGCAGGTGCGTGAACGTCGGATGGCGGTGCTGATGGTGGGTGCGGTGCAGTGCCGGTCATTGCCGGTGACCCAGCTGCCGGCCCACGTCCGGGAGCAGCCACGGGTGACCCGGCTGCTGCAGGAACGCGCCCTGATTGCGCCTGGTCGGACCGCCCAGCAGGGGGCCACGCCATGAGCCGGCGCTGGATGGCCCTGCTGGCGTGGGTGCTCGTGGTGCCCGCCGGATGGGCGCAGGCGCCACCGCCGACCGATCCGGCCAGCGTGGTCCAGCATCACCCGCTGGCGTACGATCGATCGGCCGTTCCACCCACCATCGAGCTCCTGGCACCGCGCACGCTGCTCGGTTACAACGCCGATCCCGCACGCGGTTACGGGCGGATCCACCTCACCTGCCGCTCTGATTCAGATAGCGCAAACGGTCGTTGCCCGACCCGCGACACCGGCGCCAACGGTGCCGGCAGTACCGACATCGCGCTTCGTTTTACTGAGCGCAGAAGTGGATTGCGCACCGATATCACTGCAACCGGTTCACTGCAGCGGGCGTTCGTCGATCGCCGCTGCGCGCTGGATCACTGGAACAGCGTCCAACGGCCGCTGGGTACCAGTTTCGGACCGTCGTGCATCGATCTGCCACCGGGAGGTACCGGTGCAACGCTGTCCATTCCCGCGGCCGAGCTGTCAAAACTGGTCGCCGGTCGCTGGGACGCCAGGCTGCTGCTGGACCTGCGTAGCGACAGCAACGGCACCCCGCTGGCGACCTATGAGTTCCAGGTGGAGCTGACCGTCAGCGACCGCGATGCGGTGGCGATCTACTTTCCTGCCTTCGATCTGGTAGAGCCCCACGTGGGACTCAACCTGCAGTACGACCCGATCTCGCGGACAGTGGGCGGACGGGCCGCGCTGGACATGTGCCTGTACGACGGGCTGGGATCGCAGAGTGAATTCCTCGGCGTGACGCTGCGTGACACGCGGGCCGGGCCGTCGGCCGGCGACGGCTACGCGGTCTGGCACCACGAGGGAGGCAGCGACCCGGCACGGCGCGTGGATTACACGGTGACGCTGGACCACGGCGGCGCGCGGCTCCCGATGGCCAATGGCGTCGAACAGCTCCTTGCGGGTATCGACAGCGCCCGGTTGCGGCTGGTCGTGCTGCCGGGAATGACCCAGCCCGTCTACTGCGTACCGACCCCACTGAGCCTGGAAACGCCGCGGGTTCCGATTTCGAGCAAACGCCCCGGCTACTACGAAGGCGAACTGCAGGTCGAGCTGCGCGTGCCGACCTTCCGCCCTTGAATCCAATGGAGCTTCATGTGAAATCCAGAGTGTCCTACCTTGCATTGGCCGTGCTGCTTGCACCACCGGCGCACGCCAACCTGACCATCCACCCCATGCGGACTTCGGTCGGTGCGGACAAAGCAGCGGTCATCCGCATCTACTCGCAGTCCACGCAGCCGCAGTACGTGCAGGCGTCGCTGCGCCGCGTCGTGGATCCGGCCGGTGACGGCGAGCACGAGATCGGCGTTGAAGCGAGCGAGGCGGCCATTGCGGTGACCCCGTCCAGGTTCGCGCTGGCCGGCGGCGGCAACCGGCTGATCCGCATCATTCCACTGCGCGCAGTCGAACAGGAATCCGCTTACCGGATCTACTTCGAAGGCGTCCGTGCGCCGGAGGAAGAGGTCGAGGCCGCAGCGACGGACACCGCCCAGGCGAGCATCGGCGTCAGTCTGGTGTGGGGGGCGCTGGTCAACGTCGTGCCTGCCGAAGGCAACGTGGAGCTGGAGCTTCACGGCCGTACCCTGAACAACACCGGCGCCCTGCGGGTGGGCATCACCAGCGTCGCCAACTGCGATGCCGCGGGGGCCTGTGCGGCCCATGACGTATCGCGCAGCCTGTACCCGGGCGCATCGCTGCAGCTGCCGGTCAGCGTCGAAACCGGCCACACGCTGCAGCTGCGCTACCGCCTCAGCGGCGACGGCTACCGCGAGCATCTCAAGGTGCTGACCGCCCCGGCGGGCTGAGTGTGCCTTGCCGTGTTTCTACATTCCTTTGCCTACCACAGGAGACACCCATGAAGCCTCGGCTTCGCGTCCCGTGCCTGAAGACCCGGCACTCGCTGCTGGCAAGCCTGGCGGTTGCCCTGTGCGCACCGTCGCCCTCGGCCTCGGCCAGGGTATTTCTCGGATGCAAGCTCAACGAGCCCATCGTTACCGGCTGCGTCCCGCTGATGGGCCATGCAGGCGACGGGCAGTCACCGATGCCGGACGGCAATGGCGGCAACTTTTTGGTCCTGGGGGCCGGTGCCTACCTGCGGGGCTACAACGCGGCCAGCTTCGGCAACCGGTCGCGCTCGGTGGGAGACTGGAACGCGGTATTTGGTGAAGCAGCGGTCGCCGAGCAGGGCCATTCGACCGTTTTCGGTGGGCGCGCCCAAGCCCATGGGATCGGCGCGACCGCTGTCGGCCAGGACAGCGTCGCGCACGGTAACGATGCGGTGGCGGTGGGGAGCGGCGCGCGCACGGCCCAAGGTGCCGGCACGGATCGGATCGCCATCGGTGCCAACGCGCATGCCGGCAGCAGTGGCATAACCGGCGCCATCGCCGTCGGCGGGGCGGCCAGGGCTGAACATGACAGCGTAGCGATAGGCTATGAAGCACGGTCCACGGGGTCCAATGCGGTGGCACTCGGCCGTGGTGCCGTCGCCAGCGAGGACTACAGCGTGTCGGTCGGCAACGCCACCACGCGGCGGCGCGTGGTCAACGTGGCCGATGCGCGCCTGGGTGAAAGCAGCAGTGACGCGGTGACCGGCAGGCAATTGCACGCAACCAACCGCAGCGTAGCCACGGCAACCAGCACCGCCACCCTCGCCAAGACCACTGCCGACGCCGCGCTGGCGCGCGCATCGCAGGTGAGCGATCTGATCAGCCAGACCGGGCTGGACGGGCCGATACGCATTGGCGGTGTCACGGCAGGCAGCGTGCTGGAAGTGGGCAACCGGTCCAACGGCAATCGCCGCATCAGCGGCGTGGCCGAAGGCGCGTTGGACAGCACCAGCAATGAAGCCGTCACTGGCCGCCAGCTGCATGCCAGCAACCAGCTGCTGTACAGCCATGGCCAGGTGCTGACCGCGCACGGCCAGACGCTTACCGTGCACAGCGGGCTGCTGCAGCTGCACGATCGTCGCATCGGCGACAACCGGAGGGATATCGACCAGTTGCGCATCGACGTGGATCAGTTGGATCCGGATCTGGGCGGCGTGCTGAAGTTCAATGCCGATCGCAGCGCGGTCGATGTCGAAGCTGCCCGCCTGCAGCGCGTAGCGGCCGGTGACATCTCCGTTGCCGGTGGCACCGACGCGGTCAATGCGGGGCAGCTGTTCGACACCAACCATCGGCTGCAGCGGGTGGAAGAACAGGCCCGATTCCTGAGCGTCGGCAGCGATGGGTTCAGCACGTCGGCCCGGGCCGGTGCAGCAGCGGTCGCCATAGGCGATGGCGCCGAAGCCTCGCTGGAACAGGAAGGCGCTACCGCGGTTGGATTCTACGCCGTGGCACAGGGCAGGAACGCGTTGGCGCTGGGGCGTGCCGCCTACGTGACGGAGAACGCGGAAGACGGCTTTGCGCTCGGGGGACGTTCCAAGGTCGATGTGACCGGTGGCGTTGCACTGGGGGCAGAGAGCCTGGTCCAGGCTGCAGCCCGCAATGGCGTGGCGATCGGCAGCGGGTCGATCGCCAGCCAAGCCGATACCGCGTCCTTCGGCAACGCGCAGTTGCAGCGCCGGCTGGTCAATATCGCGCCGGGCATCGGGCAGGGAGATGCGACCAGCGTGGCGCAGCTGCGCAGCACGCTGGCGTTGCTTGGCAGCGGGGCAGGAATCGATCCGGCAGGCAGCGTCGTCGCACCGTCCTACCTCGTGCAGGGAGGCGTCCATCACAACGTGGGTGATGCCTTGTCTGCGTTGGATGGTGCCGTGATGACGCAGGGCTCGCGTGTGCAGCATATCGAGCAGCAGCTGGACTCTGTGTTCCAGGGCGCGCCGGTGCGGGCTGCCAGTGGCGCGGGGCAGCTGAACCTGGCGGGCGGCCAGGGAATGGTGCTCGGCAACCTCGCCGCTGGCCGGATTGCTGCTGGCAGCCGTGAGGCGGTCAACGGCGGGCAGCTGCACGAGATGCGCGAACAGCTGGATGGCCGTATCGACGGACTGGAGCAACGCATCCAGAAGCCCGGCGGACCATCGCGCATTGCGCAGGCGCAGGGGCTCGACGCGGAGGTGGTGTCGACGCACCCTACGGCCTCCTCATCACAGCCAGCGGATGGAGCATCGGGGGCTGCGCAGATCGCCTCGTCCGAGCAGCGACTGCCGCCAACGCCGCAGGCGGAGCCGCCTGCCACTGTCGACACGCGGCAGCTTGATGCGCTGCTGGAACGTGCCAACCGCTACAGCGATCAGGCCACGGCCGGTATCGAGCGTAGACTGGAGAAAATGGATCGCCGCTTCAATCGCATGGCGGCGATGAATACCGCGCAGAGCGCCATGGCGATGAACACCGCAGGGCTGGCAACCTATAACCGGCTGGGAGCGGGCATAGGCCATGCCGAAGGTGAGGCGGCAATGGCGGTAGGGTACCAGCGGGTGCTCAACGATCGCGGTTCGTCCACTGTCAGCCTGCACGGCGCTTTCACCAACAGCGGAGAGCGCGGCGTTGGCCTGGGTGTCGGTATCGGTTGGTGACCGCTCGATGCTCCCGGCGCGCGGGCGGCGGGCTATCCAGCGGCCAGCAGCCCGCGCAGCTGCGCCAGCGACGCCCGCTGCATCGGCCGGTCATCCACGGGCGACAGCGGCGCCTGACGCAGGGCGTCATACGGCAGCACCAGCAGTTCGAAGCTCACCCCATCAGCGCTGAACCCCCACACAGGCACATCGATCACACGCGTGCGATCCCAGCGCAGGCGCCGGCTGCGCGGCTGCGCCGGGATGCCGTGCTCTTCCAGGAAGCGCGGCACGGCATCGGCGTCGTCCTCGTGCAGGTGCAGGTGCACGGGACTGTGGGCATCGGCGGTGCCTTCCAGCACCGGTCCGACCAGCCGCGGGGCGAAGGGCTGCAGAAACTCCAGCGCGGGCACCGCGGCCATCCGCAGGGTGCGCAGCGCATCGGCCTGGCGCGTTCCAGCGAACAGGCGCTGGTGCTCGCGCAGCGCCTGTTCGATTTCCACGTTGCGCGGCAGTGACGCCTCGTCATGGATGCCCAGCCGGGTGGCCGCCTTGCGCCTGGCCTGGTGGAAATCCTGGATGCCGCCCTCGGCCATCAGCCGCGCCGCTTCATGGGCCAGCCGCTGGCGGCGTTCGCGGGTCTGTGTGGCGGTGTGTTCGCGCGCACGGTGCATAGGTCGCTCCCCCTGCATGGCCTGCGATCAGCCTACACCGCAGGCGTGAACGGCGGGTAGCGCGGCGTGTGTCGCCGCGCTACCGGGCCAGCCGATGCCGATCAGAAGATATCGAAGGCCGCCGCATCGGCCTGCGGCGTCTGCAGGTTCAGGTCGTAGTCCTGCAGGCGATCCATGTCTTCCACCTTCACCCACTCGGTCGCGCCGTTGAGGCTGGCCTGCACCATGCCCGACGGCGGCTCGTTCTGCGCGATCGGGGTGTCCTTCAACGCGGTGCGCATGTAGTCGATCCAGATCGGCAGTGCGGCCTTGCCGCCGTATTCGCGGTAGCCCAGCGAACGGAAGTCGTCGCGGCCCACCCACACGGTGGTGGCATACGGGCCACCGAAGCCGGAGAACCAGGCATCGCGGTGGTCGTTGGTCGAGCCGGTCTTGCCGCCGACGTCCTCGCGACCGAGGACCTTGGCCGCCGTGCCGGTGCCGCGCTGGACCACGTCGCGCATCATCGATACCAGCTGGTACGCGGTGCGCGCGTCGATCGCACGCGGCGCGGTACGCGCATCGGGATTGACCGGCGCCGGTGCCGGCGCCTCGGCCGGTGCCTGCGGTGCGGCCGCGCTGGCGGTCGCCGCGGCCGGTGCGGCGGCGGCGCCGAAGTTGAAGCCATCGACCACCGCGTTGGCCGGCTGCCCGTTGCTGACGCCTGCACAGTCGCGGCAGGCCATTGCCGGGTTCTCCTTGAACACTTCCACGCCGTCGCGGTCGCTGACCCGGTCGATCAGCCAGGTGTCCACCCGCGAACCGCCGTTGGCGAACACCGCGTAACCGCGCGCCACCGACAGCGGGGTCAGCGAGGCGGTGCCCAGCGACATCGACAGGTTCGGCGGCAGCTCGGCTTCGGCGAAGCCGAATTCGCTGATGTATTTGCGTGCGTAGTCCACGCCCATGCCGTCCAGCAGCCGCACCGACACCAGGTTGCGCGACTGCACCAGTGCTTCGCGCAGGCGCATCGGGCCACGGAAGCCGCCGCCATCGTTCTGCGGCGACCAGGTCTTGCCACGGCGGTCGCGGAACACCACCGGGGCGTCGAGCACGATGGATGCCGGGTTGTAGCCCTTGTCGAAGGCCGCCGCGTAGATGAAGGGCTTGAAGCTCGACCCCGGCTGGCGACGGGCCTGGGTGGCACGGTTGAACTTGTTGCCGGAGAAGCTGAAGCCGCCCACCAGCGCCTTCAAGGCACCGCTGTTGGCATCCACCGACACCAGCGCGGACTGTCCGCGCGGGATCTGGTCAAGCAGCCACTGGCCTTCCTTCTCGCCCACGCGCACGCGCACGATGTCGCCGCGCTGGACCAGCTTGGCGGGGGTCTTGTTGGTCCAGCGGGCCGCGCCGGCGGGCAGGGTGACCTCGGTGCGGTTGGCCAGCACCGCGGTGGCGCTGCCGTCGGCGGCGGTGGCGGCGATGATCGCCGGCAGCAGGCCGGACTGCGCACTGATCCCGGACAGGTGGCCGGCCAGCGTCGCCACGTCGTCGCCAGCGCCCAGCGCGACCTGCTTCTCCACGCCGTGCCAGCCATGCCGGTGGTCGTACAGCAGCAGGCCGTCACGCACGGCCAGGTTGGCCGCCGTCTGCAGCTCGGCATTGATGGTGGTGGTCACGTGGTAGCCCTTGTTGACCACGTCGCCGCCGAAGCGGGCGATCATTTCCTGGCGCACCAGTTCGGCGACGTAAGGGGCGTCGACCTGCACCGGCGGCTCGTGCGCGGCGGCATGCATCGGCACGGCCTTGGCCGCATCGGCCTCGGCCTGGCTGATGAAACGCAGGTCCGCCATGCGCTGCAGCACGTAGTTGTCACGACGCTGCTGGGCGCGCTCCGGGTTGGAGATCGGGTTGCCGGAGGACGGGAACTTGGGGATGCCGGCCAGCGAAGCCATTTCATCCAGGTCCAGCTGGTCCAGCGGCTTGCCGTAGTAGAACTGCGCTGCCGCGGCCACGCCGTAGGCCCGGTTGCCGAAGAAACTCTTGTTCAGGTACAGCTCGAAGATCTCGTCCTTGCTCAGCTCCGACTCGATCTTGCGCGCCAGCAGGATCTCGGCCAGCTTGCGCGTATAGCTGTACTCCGAACTCAGGAAGAACTGCCGCGCCACCTGCTGGGTGATCGTCGAACCGCCCGGCACCCGGCGGTCGCTGGTGGTGGCCAGCAGCCATACCGCGCGCGCGATGCCCTTGTAATCGACCCCGCCGTGTTCGTAGAAGCGGGCATCCTCGGTCGCCAGGAACGCCTGCTTCAGGCGCTCGGGCACGTCCTTCATGGTGATCGGCGTGCGCCGGGTTTCGCCGAACACCGCCATCAGCTTGCCGTCGGCGGCGTAGACGTACATGGGCTCCTGCATTTCCACGTCGCGCAGGGTCTGCACGTCGGGAAGCTTGGAGGAAATGGCGTAATAGAGGCCGCCCGCAGCGGCCGCGCCAATCAACGCCAGGACCAGGAAAACGACCAGGATCCAGCGCAGCCAGCGGCGAAGGCGTGTCATCGGTGACAGATTCCGATTGCAGAATTCATGGCCGCAGAGTATAGATTACGCAAGGGGCTGGCTGGGGTCGGCTCTGGGGAGTGCAAGGGGAAGCCGCGTCACCGTGTGTCGTTCTGTGAAGGATCCTTCACGGCGGGACGGTTGCCATTTGCAAAAAAAACGTTATTAATGCGCGGGCGCAGCTATTGCGTCCAAGTGCCCATCGGCAGGGGAGAAACCGTGGGGCTCATCCCAAAAGGCCAGTCGTCGCTCATTGGCGTCGACATCAGTTCGACTGCGGTAAAGCTTTTGCAGCTTTCACGCAGTGGTAACCGTTTCCGCGTGGAACACTACGCCGTGGAACCGTTGCCGCCGAACGCCGTCGTAGAAAAAAACATCGTTGAAGTGGAGGCGGTGGGCGAAGCCATCCGTCGCGCGGTCAACCGGTCGGGCAGCAAGGTCAAGTTCGCTGCGGCGGCGGTGGCCGGCTCGGCGGTGATCACCAAGGTGATCCCGATGCCGGCCGATCTGGACGAGAACGAGATGGAGGCCCAGGTCGAACTGGAAGCCGTCAACTACATCCCGTACCCGATCGAAGAAGTGAACCTGGACTTCGAAGTGCTCGGGACTATCCCGAACAATCCGGAAATGGTCCAGGTGCTGCTGGCTGCCTCGCGTTCGGAAAACGTCGAACTGCGCCAGTCGGCGCTGGAACTGGGTGGGCTGACCGCCAAGGTGATGGACGTGGAGGCCTTCGCGGTCGAAAACGCCTTTGCCCTGGTCGCCAGCGAGCTGCCGGTGTCCAGTGACGGCGTGGTCGCGCTGGTCGACATCGGCGCCACCATGACCACGCTGAACGTGTTGCGCGGGGGGCGCAGCCTGTACAGCCGCGAGCAGGTCTTCGGCGGCAAGCAGCTGACCGACGAAATCATGCGCCGTTTCGGCCTGAGCTACGAAGAAGCCGGCCTGGCCAAGCGCCAGGGCGGGCTTCCGGAAAGCTACGAAATGGAGGTGCTGGAGCCGTTCAAGGAAGCGACGGTCCAGCAGATCAGCCGCCTGCTGCAGTTCTTCTATGCAGGCAGTGAGTTCAACCGTGTCGACCACATCGTGCTGGCCGGCGGCTGTGCCGCGCTGACCGGCCTGCCGGAGCTGGTGGAAGAGCAGCTTGGCGTGCCGACCGTGGTGGCCAACCCGCTGGCGCAGATGACGCTGGGTCCGAAGGTGCAGGCGCACGCGCTGGCGCAGGACGCCCCGGCGCTGATGATCGCCACCGGCCTGGCGATGAGGAGTTTCGACTGATGGCACGCATAAACCTGCTGCCGTGGCGTGCCGAACGTCGCAAGCAACGCCAGCGTGAGTTCTACGCAATGTTGGGCCTGGCCGCCGTCGGTGGCCTGCTGCTGTCGCTGATGGTGTGGTTCTACTACGACCGCCAGGTGAGCGGCCAGGGCGAGCGCAACACCTTCCTGCAGGCCGAGATCGACAAGGTCAAGCTGCAGAACAAGGAGATCGACCGGCTTGATGCGCAGAAGGACCGCCTGCTCGCGCGCAAGGCCGTCATCGAGGAGCTGCAGTCCAAGCGTTCGCAGATGGTGCACCTGTTCGATGCGCTGGTCCGTACCATCCCCGATGGCGTGGTGCTGACCGCACTGAAGCAGGAAGGCGACGTGCTGACCCTGGAAGGGCGCACCCAGTCCAATGCCCGCGTTTCGGCCTACATGCGCAACCTGGAGACGTCCGGCTGGATGACCAACCCGGAACTGTCGATCATCGAAGCGCGTGACCCGGAAAAGGAAAAGGAAGCCAAGACGCTGCCGCTGGCGGATGTCAGCGCGCTGCCCTATGTGTTCGTGGTGAAGGTCAAGCTGCCGGCGCAGAGCGAGGAATCCACGCTCAATCCGGATGGCTCGGTGGCTGATCCGAATGCACCGGTTGCCGCTGATCCAGCCGCGCTGGCCCCGCTGGCCCCGGGCGACGCTGCCGCGCCTGCCACAGCCCCGGCGCCCGCTGGCAATGCCGCACCGGCGGCTCCCGCACCGCCCGCTGGCAGCCGGCTGACCCCGGCCGCCCCGCAGCAGACGCCGCCGCCGACACCGGCCGGCGGCCAGGAGGGCTCGCCGTGAGCCAGAAGAAATTCAATATCAACGAGTTGGACTTCAACGACATCGGCAACTGGCCGCAGCAGGCCAAGGTGGTGTTCTGCGTGTTGATCGCGCTGGTCATCATGGCGGTGTCGTGGTTCCTGCTGACCAGTGGCAAGCGCGAAGAGCTGGCCACCCTGGAACGCCGCGAGACCGAACTGCGTACCGAGTTCGAAAAAGAACAGGGGCGCGCGGTCAACCTGGAGCCGCTCAAGCAGCAGCTCGCGCAGATGGAACAGGTGCTGCAGCAGATGCTGCGCCAGCTGCCCAGCAAGACCGAAATGCCGGACCTGATCATCGACGTTTCGCAGACCGCGCTGTCCAGCGGCCTGGTCAACGAACTGTTCGAACCCGAAGCCGAGCAGGTGCGTGAGTTCTACGCCGAAAAGCCGATCAAGCTGCGCATGGTGGGCAGTTACCACCAGTTCGGTGCGTTCGTCAGCGGCGTGGCCTCGCTGCCGCGCGTGGTCATCCTGACCATGCACGACATCAACCTGAAGCCGAAGGATCCCAAGACCGGCATCAACCCGGCCTCGATCCGCGCCGGTGCGCTGGAACTGTCCGGTACGGTCAAGACCTATCGCTACCTGGATGAGGCCGAGATGGAGCAGCAGGAGAAGGCTGCCGCCGAGAAGGCCGCTGCAGAGAAGGGGGGCAAGCCATGATCCGCTCCTCCCTGCTGCGCAGCGCAGGCCTGCTGGCGCTGGTGCTGCTGGCCGGTTGCGGCCGCGGCGTGACCAGCACGCCCGGTGATGCGCCCAATCTGCAGAAATGGGTGGAAGACGTGCGCGCACGTCCGGCCCCCGCCCTTGAACCGCTGCCGGTGATGCAGCAGTTCGAGACGTTCGAATATTCGGCGCAGGGCATGCGCGATCCGTTCACCGATGCCTGGTCCAACCCGCAGGGCGGCAGTGGCCTGCGTCCTGATCCGAACCGTCGCAAGGAGCCGCTGGAAGCCTTCCCGCTGGACAGCCTGGACATGGTCGGCACGATCGGGACCGGGGGCGGCACGGTGGCGGTGGTGATGGCACCTGACAAGGTGAGTTACCGCGTGCGGCCGGGCGTGTACATGGGGCAGAGCGATGGCCGGGTGACCGGGGTCTTCGAGGACCGCATCGAACTGATAGAGCTGGTGCCGGATGGCGCGGGCGGGTGGCTGGAACGGCCGGCCGCGCTCTCGCTTGAAGATCAATGATCGTTTACTGGGGATAGCACGATGACCTTTCACAATGCCAAGGGGCTGCGTCCGATCCGGCGCCCAACCTTGAACCGGATCGGCGCGCTGGGAGTCGCGTTGATGCTGGCGTGCGGCCACGCGACTGCGGCTGCGCCCACCGGCGCGCCCGCCGCTGCCGCGGCCACGCCGGTCAGCGCACCGGCGTCACTGTCGGTGTCCAAGATCGACTTCAAGCGGGGCGAAGACGGCGCCGGCCGCCTGGTCCTGCAGTTCGACGGCCAGGGCGCGAACCCTGACCTGCGCAACCAGGGCAACAGCGTAGTCATCGACGTCGGCAATGCACGCCTGCCCGAGCAGCTGCAGAAGCCGCTCAACGTCACCGACTTCGCCACGCCGGTGCAGCGCATCGACGCCAAGCCGTACGGCGGTGGCACCCAGCTGGTGCTGAGCACCAACAGCGCGTTCGAGTCGCTGGCCTACCAGAGCGGCAACGAATACGTAGTGGAGATCACCCCGAAGGAAGGCATCGCGGCTACCGGTGCGATCACCACCAGCACCGTCGCCCAGGCCGCCAGTGCGGTGGCCCAGCGCGGTTACAGCGGACGCCCGGTGACGTTCAACTTCCAGGACGTGCCGGTGCGCACCGTGCTGCAGCTGATCGCCGAAGAGTCCAACCTCAACGTGGTGGCATCGGACAGCGTTGCCGGCAACGTCACCCTGCGCCTGGTCAACGTGCCGTGGGACCAGGCACTGGACATCGTGCTGCGTGCCAAGGGCCTGGACAAGCGCCGCGACGGCAGCGTGATCTGGGTCGGCCCGCAGGCCGAGCTGGCCAAGTTCGAGCAGGAAAAAGAAGACGCGCGCATCGCGATCGAAAACCGCGAAGACCTGATCACCGATTACGTGCAGATCAACTACCACAGCGCCTCGGCGATCTTCAAAGCCCTGACCGAAGCCCGTGGCATCGGCAACGGCAGTGGTGGCCAGGGCGGCAGCGGCAGTGGCAACTCGGCGCAGGAAGAAAGTGGCTTCCTGACCTCGCGCGGCCGCATCGTCGCTGATGAACGCACCAACATGCTGATGATCAGCGACATCCCCAAGAAGGTCGCGCGCATGCGTGAGCTGATCGGGGTGATCGACCGTCCGGTCGACCAGGTGCTGATCGAAAGCCGCATCGTCATCGCCACTGACACCTTCGCGCGCGAACTGGGTGCGAAGTTCGGCGTCAGCGGCAGCCGCGACAACGTGTTCTTCAACAATACGGTCGACAACAACGGGGCCAACATCAGGAACCAGGCCACCGTGGACACCGCCTACCAGCGTGCGGTCAACGAATGGGCCGCCGCCGGCGGCACCGGTGCGGCGCCCGTGCGTGATCCGTACACCATCACCCGCGGCCTGATGTCCAACCTGCCGGTGGCGGCGACCAGCAATCCGGCCTCGCTGGCGCTGTCGATCCTCAACGCGGGTTACCTGCTGGATGTCGAGCTGTCGGCGATGCAGACCGAATCGCGCGGCGAAGTGATTTCCAACCCGCGCGTGGTGACCACCAACCAGCGCGAAGCCCTGATCAAGCAGGGTAAGGAAATCGGCTACGTGACCATCTCCGCCGGCGGCGCCGGTGGCGGCAACCAGGCCAACGTCCAGTTCAAGGAAGTGGTGCTGGAGCTGAAGGTCACCCCGACGATCACCAACGACAACCGCGTGTTCCTGAACATGGCGGTCAAGAAGGATGAAGTCGACCAGTGGATCGAGCTGGAAGGCTACGGCACGGTGCCGTCGATCAACCGCCGCGAAGTCAACACCGCGGTGCTGGTGGAAGACGGGCAGACGGTGGTGATCGGTGGTGTGTATGAGTTCACCGACCGCAACAGCATCAGCAAGGTGCCGTTCCTGGGTGACGTGCCGTTCCTCGGCAACCTGTTCAAGAAGCGCAGCCGCAACAAGGACAAGGCCGAACTGCTGGTGTTCGTGACCCCGAAGGTCCTGCGCGTCGCCAAGGGCAAGTAATGGAGGTGCCGGGCCTGCGGCCCGGCACCCGCTGCAGGCAGCAGCCACAGCAACAGCCACAGCCACAGCTGCAGTGCTGCTTGGTGGGGGGCGGGGTGGGTTGGCGGGGGACGGCAACAGCCGCTCCTGCGGGCCTCGTTTCGCGCCATCCATGGCGCTCAACGCCCCCGCCAACCCACCCCGCCCCCCTTAGACAGGTCCATGGTGGCCATGGACAAGGCGGTGGGTTGGAAGGGTGGGAGAAACATGGGGTCAGAGTCCTTTCGCGCAGCGAAAGGACTCTGACCCCTGCCTTTGTTTTTTTAGCGCGGGTGGCGGCCACCGGAAACTGTCAGGGGTCGGGCGGTGGGGCTGGGCGGGGGCGTTGAGCGCCATGGATGGCGCGAAACGAGGCCCGCATGGATGCAGTTGTTGCCGTCCCCCGCACAGCCCCATCGCCTGGCCCACCCCCAGCTGCAACTCCAGAACGCCACCCGCGAGGGGCATCACCGCTCGATCCACTGTTCATCCAATCTTGATCACATTCATGACCGACCCCTGCGATGATGGGGAACCGGAATCCACCGGTGCTGGTCCAAGCACGATGAATCAGATCCCCGCCGTTCCCCCCGCCCTCACCGCAGGCAGCAATGCCTCGCGCCTGCATGCTGATTTCCAGGCCCTGCGCGCTGCGCTGTCCAGTGAAATCGTCGGCCAGGCCGAGCTGGTCGAACGCCTGCTGATCGCCTTGCTGGCCGATGGCCACCTGCTGGTGGAGGGCGCGCCCGGGCTGGCCAAGACCACCGCCATCCGCGCCCTGGCCAGTCGCCTGGACGCTGAGTTTTCCCGCGTGCAGTTCACCCCGGACCTGCTGCCGGCCGACCTCACCGGCACCGAAATCTGGCGCCCGCAGGAGGGCCGCTTCGAGTTCGTGCCCGGTCCGATCTTCCACCCGATCCTGCTGGCGGACGAGATCAACCGCGCCCCGGCCAAGGTCCAGTCCGCGCTGCTGGAAGCGATGGGCGAGCGCCAGGTGACCGTGGGCCGCCACACCTACGCGCTGCCGCCGCTGTTCCTGGTGATGGCGACGCAGAACCCGATCGAACAGGAAGGCACGTTCCCGCTGCCGGAAGCGCAGCTCGACCGCTTCCTCATGTACGTCCGCATCGGCTACCCCGACGAAGGCGCCGAGACCGAGATCCTGCGGCTGGCCCGTGAACGCGCGCGCGGTGCGCTGGACGAGGCACCGGAGCCGCCGCGGCGGATGCCACTGGAAGACGTCCACCAGGCGCGCCGGGAAGTGCTGGACCTGCACATGGCGCCGCCGTTGGAGCGCTATCTGGTGGAGCTGGTGTTGGCCTCGCGGCAGCCGGCCCGTTACGACGCCGCGCTGGCGCGGCGCATTGCCTGGGGCGCCAGCCCGCGTGGCTCGATCGCGTTGGAACGCTGCGCGCGCGCGCGCGCCTGGTTGGCCGGGCGTGACTTCGTGACCCCCGACGATGTACGCGCGATCGCAGCTGACGTCCTGCGCCACCGCGTGCTGCCCAGCTACGAGGCGCTCGCGGAAGGCTGGGATGGCGAACGGCTGGTGCAGGAGCTGTTGGCCAAGGTGCCGGCCCCCTGACCGCGATGGCCGTTGATTCCCCCGACCTGCTGCACGGCGATGGCCTGGTCCCCACGCTTGCCGAACTGGTGGCGCTGCGCGGCACGGCCATCCGCCCGCCGGCGCCGAAGCGTGGACGCATCGGCCAGGCCGGCCAGGCGCCATCGCCATTGCGCGGGCGTGGCATGGAGTACGCCGAATCACGCGAGTATGTCGCCGGCGATGACGCGCGGCATATCGACTGGCGGGTGACCGCACGCAGTGGCCGCACCCATACCAAGTTGTTCCAGGCCGAACGCGAGCGGGTCACGCTGATCGTCGCCGACACCGATCCGGCCCTGTACTTCGGCACGCGTACGCGCTTCAAATCGGTACAGGCCGCACGCGTGGGTGCGGTGGCGGCGTGGTCGGCGCAGCGGCGTGGTGATCGCATCGCGGCGCTGCGCGGCAGCCTGCACGAAGCCCCGATTCCGCCAGCCGGCGGAACCCGTGGCGTGCTGCGCGTGCTCGATGCACTGGGCCGCTGGTATGCCGCGCCCCCGGCCGAAGACGCCGGGCTGGAGCACGCGCTGCAGCAGGCCGCGCGCGTGTTGCGGCCGGGCGCGCGCCTGCTGGTGCTGGCCGACCCGCTGCGCGCCGCCGCGGTGCCGCTCGCGCGCTGGTCCGGGCTGGCCCTGCATCATCAGGTGGACGTGGTGCTGCTGGTGGATCCGCTGGAGATGCAGCCGCCCACCGAGGCACTCGATTTCCTCGCCGAACAGCGTCGCGTGCGGGTCGACCTGCGCAGTCCGCAGGTGCGCGCGCACTGGCAGGCCCACTTCGCCACGCCGCTGCAGCAGCTGCAGGACAGCCTGGCCACGCGCCGGGTCACCGCCCATGTGATGTCCACCGATGCCCCGAGTGCCGGCTGGCTTGCCCCTGCAGTGCGCGAGGTGGTGGCATGAGCACCAACCTGCCGCTGCGTGATGTGCACCTGCCACCGGCGCCCAGCTTGTGGCCGCCTGCGCCCGGCTGGTGGCTTGTCGCCGCCGTGATGCTGCTGCTGGTGGCGATTCCCGTGCTGCTGCGCGCCCGCCGGCTGCGCCGCGAACGGGCCTGGCAGCGGCAGTTCGACGCTGAGCTGCAGGCGGCGGGCGAAGGGCCGCTGCGGCTTGCCGCGCTGGTGGAGCTGCTGCGCCGCGCCGCCCGCGCAAACCGCGCCGGCAGCGAGCTGTTGCAGGGGGAGGCGTGGCTGCAGGTGCTCGATCCAGCCAATGCGCTTGCGCCGGCGCAACGCGCGCTGCTGCTGCAGGGCGCTTACCAACCCGCCATTGATGCAGTGCAGCTGGCAACGCTCGAACGCTGGGCGCGCGCGCGGCATGTCGCGCTGCTGCGGGAGCGCACGCGATGACCCTTCCCGCTTGGCCGTGGCCGGACCTGCTGCTGGCATGGCCGTGGGCGCTGCTGGCGCTGCCGTTGCCGTGGCTGATGCGCTGGTGGCCACGCCGCGTGGCATCGGAAGGCGCCGCGCTGCGCGTGCCGTGGTCGGCGCAGCAGCTGCAGCAGATCGCCGGTGGCAGCGGCCACGATGGCGCACGCGTCCATCGCCTGCTGCTGTGGTTGGCATGGTGCTGCCTGTGCGTGGCGCTGGCCCGTCCGCAGCTGCTCGGTGAAGCGGTGAGTCCGCCCGCCCAGGCGCGGCAGTTGATGTTGGCCATGGACGTGTCCGGCAGCATGGGTGAACCGGACATGGTGCTCGGTCGGCAGGTGGTGGAACGACTGGTCGCCGCCAAGGCGGTGCTGGCGGATTTCCTGGACCGTCGTGCCGGCGATCGCGTGGGCCTGCTGGTATTCGGCGACCGTGCCTATGCATTGACCCCGATCACCGCTGACCTGGCCAGCGTGCGCGAACAGCTGGGCGATGCGGTCGTTGGACTGGCCGGCCGCGAGACCGCCATCGGCGATGCGATCGCACTGGCGGTCAAACGCCTGCGTGACCAGCCCGAAGGCCAGCGCGTGCTGATCCTGCTGACTGACGGCGTCAGCAACGCCGGCGTGTTGTCACCGCTGCGTGCGGCGGAGCTGGCGGCCACCGAACAGGTGCGGGTCTACCCGGTGGCCTTCGGTGGGGATGGCGGCATGAAGCTGTTCGGCATGGACCTCGGCCAGGGCCAGGATCCCGTCGACGAGGCCACGCTGCGGCAGATCGCCGAGCGCACCGGCGGGCGCTTCTTCCGCGCACGTGACACCGCCGAGCTGGCCGGCATCTATGCCGAACTGGATCGGCTCGAGCCGGTGACCGCCAAGGGGCCTGCCCTGCGGCCACGCAGCGAAGTCTATTTCTGGGCACTGGGACTGGCGATGCTGCTGGGTGCACTGGCCTGGCTGTGGCCGGGACGTCGGTCATGAGCCTGGACCTGCTTTTCGCGCTGCACTGGGCCCGTCCGCAGCTGCTGTGGGCGTTGTGCGTGCTGCCGCTCATCGCCCTGTGGGCATGGCGTCGCGGGCGTGATGCCGGACGCTGGCAGCACGCGGTGGATCCCCACCTGTTGCCGCACCTGCTGCAGGCCAGCGGCAAGGGGGCACGGCGCTGGCCGTGGATGCTGCTGCTGGGTTGGACGCTGGCCGTACTGGCACTGGCGGGCCCGGGCTGGAAGCAGCAGGCCCAACCGCTGCTGCAACCGCAGTCACCGCTGGTGGTGGTGCTGGACCTGTCCACCCGCATCACCGCCACCGACCTGCCGCCGTCGCGGCTGCTGCAGGCACGGGCCAAACTGGGAAGCCTGCTGCAGCAACGCGAAGGCGGCCAACTGGCGCTGGTGGTCTATGCCGACGATGCCTACACCGTGGCGCCGCTCACCGATGACGTGGCCAACATCGCGTTGTACCTGGATGCGTTGTCGCCGCAGGTGATGCCGGTCGATGGCCAGCGCACCGACCGCGCACTGGACTGGGCCACCCGGCTGCTGCAACGCAGTGGCATGCGCGCCGGGCAGGTGCTGCTGTTGACCGACAGCGCCGATGCGGCTGCCATCGACGCCGCGCGCCAGGCGCACGGCCAGGGCGTGCAGGTATCGGTGATCGGGCTGGGTACAACGACCGGCGCGGCCTACCGGGACACCCGGGGACAGATCTCCAACGCCGCGCTGGACGAAGCCAGCCTGCGCCGCCTGGCCGACGCCGGTGGCGGACGCTACCAGCGGCTGGCCCGCGACACCGCCGACCTGCGCGCCCTGGATCTGCTGCGCGCCGACCGTTCGGTGGGGGAAAGCGAGCAGGGGAGCGCGCGCCAGTGGCTGGACCAGGGCTACTGGCTGCTGCCGCCGCTGATGCTGCTTGCCTTGCTGGCATTCCGGCGGCACAGCGCGGTGCTGTCGGTGCTGCTGTTGATCGGGGCGGCAGGCCTGCAGCCAACGCCGGTGCTGGCGCAGGCAGGCGCGTCCGCCGCCCCGCAGGCCGCCCCGCAGGCCGGTGCCCGTTCCGGCCTCTGGCTGCGCGATGACCAGCGCCGCCAGCAGCAACTGGAGCAGGGCGTGCAGGCCTACCACGCCGGCGATTTCAGCACCGCCGCACGCACGTTCGAAGGCGTGCAGACCGCCGAAGGCTGGTACAACCTCGGTAACGCGCGTGCGCGCCAGGGCGATCTCGATGGCGCCGTGCAGGCCTACGACCATGCCTTGAGCCGACGCCCGGGCATGCCCGATGCGGTGGCCAACCGGGCCGTGGTCGATGCCGCGCGCAAACGCAGGCCACCGCCTTCGCCGAAGGACGGCAAGTCCCCGCCATCGCAGGGTGGAAACAGCAAGCCGCCACCGCAGGGCCAGGGCCAGGGCCAGGCGCAGCCGCCAGCGTCCGGCCAGCCGTCGTCCACCGGCAAGGGGTCGCCGAAGCCGGGCGAGCCTGCCCAGCCGCCGCCCGCGGGCGCACCATCAGGCAAGCCCGGACAAGGTGAGGCGGCGCGGCAGCCCCCTGTCGATCCCCAGGCGCAGGCGCGCGCCGATGCAGAACAGCGCCAGCGCATGCAGCAGGCGGTGCAGCAGGGCAACGAGGGCAAGGACGGCAAGGACGGCAAGCAGCCGGCACGACGCAGCGATGGCCGCACGCCGCAGCAGCGCGAGCAGCAGCAGGCGGTCGAAGCGTGGATGCGGCGCGTGCCTGACCGGCCCGGCGATCTGCTGCGCGCCAAATTCCAGCTGGAAAACGAACGCAGGAAACAGGAAGGACCATGATCCGCACCGCCTCTCCATCAGCCCTCATGCACGTGCTGCCGTGGCTGCTCGCGGTGTTCGCGGTGCTGGCATGTGTGCCGCAGTCCGCATCGGCGCAGACCCGTGCGTGGCTGGACCGCGCCCAGGTTTCGCTCGGCGACACGGTCACCCTGAACATCCAGTCCGATTCGGCCGCCTCGCCGGTGCTGACGCCGTTGGGGGCCGATTTCGAACTCAGCAACCAGACCCGCAGCCGCCAGGTCGAGTGGATCAACGGTCGCATGCAGACGCGCACGCTGCACGGGGTGGCCCTGTCACCCCGGCGCAGCGGCACGCTGGTGGTGCCGCCGTTGCAGGTCGGCCAGGTATTCACCGAGCCCCTGCAGTTGCAGGTGGGCGCGGCCGCCCCGGCACGCAACGATGGCACTGCCCTGGCGTTCATCGAAACCGAAGTGGATGACAGCAGCCCTTACGTGCAGCAGAGCGTGGGCGTGGTGGTGCGGTTGTTCTACGCCGCGCAGCTGGCGTCGGGTTCACTGGTGCTGGATACCCCCGAAGGGGCATCGCTGCAGGTGATCGGCCAGGACCGCACCGACGTGCGCGAGGTCAACGGACGACGCTACAACGTGGCCGAGCGGCGTTATCTGTTGATTCCCGAACGCAGCGGTCCGCTGCGGGTGGCCGGTGCGCGCTTCGACGGGCGCACCGCGGGCAGTTTCTTCGATGATTTCTTCGGCGGGCGCGGTGATGGCCGGCTGCGCGCGGCAGCGGCCGACCAGACCCTGCAGGTGCAGGCACAACCGGTCGACGCGCCGCAGCCGTGGCTGCCGCTGCACGACCTGCGCCTGCGTTACACGCTGGCACCGGACCGGGCGCGCGCCGGTGAAGCGGCCACGCTGGAGATCGAAGGGATCGCGGTGGGAGCGACCCGGGCCCAGTTCACCGACCTGCCGGTGCCCGATGTCGGCAGCGATGCCCAGGTGTTCGCCGAGCCGGCGCAGTACGACGAAACCTTCAGTGGCGGCTCGCCGCAGCTGAAGATCACCCGGCGCTATTCCATCGTGCCGCGCGCGGTCGGCACGCTGGAAGTGCCCGGCATCCAGATGCGCTGGTGGGACGTGAAGAGCGGCCAAGCGCGCAGCAGTAGTGTTCCCGCACTGACCCTGGCAGTTGCGGCCGGCAGTGGGGCGACCGGCCAGCCGACCCCGCCGGCGCAGGCGCTGGACACCGATGCCGCGCTGCCTGGTGGCGACGACGCGCCCGCTCTCGAGGCGGCCCCGGCCCAGGCGCGGCAGGCCGGGCCGTGGATGGCGTTGGCCGCCGGCCTGCTGCTGTTGTGGCTGCTGACCCTGTGGTGGGGCTGGCGGCGCGGACGCGGCCAGCCGATGCGTCCGTCCGGGCCTGTGCCGCCGGCACACGACGGCGTGCGCCAGCAGGCGCCGCGCGTGGCCGAGCTGCGTCGCGCACTGGACGCGGAGAGCTTCGCCGATGTGGCGGCGTTGCTGTGTGCGATGGCCGGCGTGTCGCGTCTGGAGCAGGTCATGGCCAGATTGGGCGACGATCGCCAGCGGCAGGCGCTGCAGGCCTTGCAGAAAGCGCGCTGGGCGGGCGAAGGTGAGCTTCCGGACGTGCGACGGGAACTGAAACAAGCGTTCCATGACGGACCGCACTGGTCGGCGCCGGTAATCTCGACGCAGACTGGCCTGCCGCCGCTGTACCCGCCACCGCCGTGATCGGCAAGACGGGGCCGCGGGGCGCTTTGCTACAGTGACTCCCCTTTCCCAGGATACCGACCCGATGACAGCAGCCAGCCCCGCGAAGAAAAAGATGCCTCTGCACTGGAAAATGGGCATCGGCTTCGCCATCGGCCTGGTGCTGGGTCTGGTGGTGCATGCGTTGGGTGCGCAGACGCCGGCACTGATGGACGCGGCGAAGTGGTTGATGCACTACATCACCACGCCGGCCTCCGGCCTGTTCCTCAACCTGATCTTCATGCTGATCGTGCCGCTGATCTTCTCCGCGCTGGTGATGGGCGTGTCGGAGATGGGCGACATCCGCGCGCTCGGTCGGATCGGCTGGAAAACCCTGGCCTACACCATCGTGCTGTCCAGCATCGCGGTGGCGATCGGCCTGGTGCTGGTGAACCTGCTCAAGCCGGGCGTGGGCGTGGACCCGGCCATGGCCAACCAGATCCTGGCCGAGAACCTGGAACGGTCGAAGGAGATCGTCGCCGGGGTCGGCAGCCAGCCGAAGGGCATGGACATGCTGTTGTCGATCGTGCCGAGCAACATCGTGGAGGCCGCGTCCAGCAATGGCGCGATCCTGTCGCTGATGTTCTTCGCGCTGATGTTCGGCATCGGCATGGTGCTGACCGACGATGAAAAAGTCGCCCCGCTGCGGCGTGCCATCGAGGGCATCTTCGAAGTCTCGATGACTCTGATCAACCTGGTCATCCGCCTGGCGCCGTATGCAGTGGCCTGCTTCATGTTCAACCTGGCCGCGCTGTTCGGCTTCGAGCTGCTGATCCGGCTCGGCGCTTACGTCGGCGTGGTGGTGCTGGCGCTGGGCCTGCACATGGTGGTGACCTATGGCGTGGCCGTGTGGTTGTCCGGACGCTCGCCGCTGGCGTTCTTCCGCGATACCCAGGAAGCCACGGTGATGGCGTTCTCCACCGCCTCCAGCAACGCCACCCTGCCGACCGCGCTGCGCGTGGCCGATGAGATGGGCCTGCCGCAGAAGGTGTCGCGCTTCGTGCTGACCGTGGGCGCGACCGCCAACCAGAACGGCACCGCGCTGTTCGAGGGCGTGACGGTGATCTTCCTGGCGCAGTTCTTCGGCGTGGACCTGAGCATCGGCCAGCAGATCATGGTCATGGCCGTCTGCATCCTTGGCGGCATCGGCACGGCCGGCGTGCCGTCGGGGTCGCTGCCGGTGGTGGCGATGATCTGCGCGATGGTCGGGGTGAACCCGCTCGGCATCGGCCTGATCCTGGGCGTGAACCACTTCCTGGACATGTGCCGTACCGCGCTGAATGTCACCGGCGACCTGGCCCTGACCACCCTGGTGGCCAAGGGCGAAAAGGACGAGCCGGTGGCCGCGGCGGCAACGACCGAGCGCTGATGCCGCCCGGGTAGCGCCGAGCCGTGCTCGGCGGATGCCCCCGTGCCGCTGCGCTCGACGACCATGGGTCGGCGCTACCGGTGCCGGGCGGGCGGGGCGTACCGCTTGCTGACCCGCCGGTTACCGCGTGAGTCCGCCGGGCGTGGCACGGCGCTACAATGGCTTGCCCGCACGTCCGCGGCCGCCTCCCTGATTCCGATAGAACCATGACGCAGCCTACCCGCCGCCAGTTGGCCAACGCCATCCGCTTCCTTGCCGCCGATGCGGTCGAGACCGCCAAGTCCGGCCACCCCGGCATGCCCATGGGCATGGCCGACATCGCCGAAGTGCTCTGGAACGACTATCTCCGCCACAACCCGAACAACCCGAAGTGGTTCAACCGTGACCGTTTCGTGCTGTCCAACGGCCATGGCTCGATGCTGCAGTACGCCCTGCTGCACCTGAGCGGCTACGATCTGCCGATCGAGCAGCTGAAGGCGTTCCGCCAGCTCGGCAGCAAGACCGCCGGCCATCCGGAACACCATGAAACCCCCGGCGTGGAGACCACCACCGGTCCGCTCGGCCAGGGCTTCGCCAATGCCGTCGGTTTCGCCCTGGCCGAAAAGCTGCTGGCCCAGCGCTTCAACCGCCCGGAGCTGGAAATCGTCGATCACCGCACCTACGTGTTCATGGGTGACGGCTGCCTGATGGAAGGCGTGTCGCATGAAGCCGCTTCGCTGGCCGGTACCTGGGGCCTGCACAAGCTGGTCTGCTTCTGGGACAACAACCACATCTCCATCGACGGCAATACCGATGGCTGGTTCACCGACAACACCCCGGAACGTTTCGAGGCCTACGGCTGGAACGTGGTGCGTGACGTCGACGGCCAGGATCCGGAAAGCATCAAGGCCGGCATCGACGCCGCGCTGGCGCAGTCCGACAAGCCGACCCTGATCTGCTGCCGCACCACCATCGGCTTCGGTTCCCCGGCCAAGGCCGGTAAGGAATCCAGCCACGGTGCGCCGCTGGGCAAGGACGAGCTGGAAGCCACCCGCAAGGCACTGGGCTGGGAATACGGCCCGTTCGAGATCCCGGAAGCCATCTATGGCGGCTGGCGTGCCGGCGGTACCGGCACCCTGCGCCAGGCCGAGTGGGAACAGCAGTTCGACAAGTACGCCGCCCAGTACCCACAGCAGGCCGAGGAGCTGACCCGTCGTTCGCACGGCGAGCTGCCGGAAGATTTCATCGCCAAGGCCGATGCCTACATCGCCCAGGTGGCGGCGGAAGGCCCGACCATCGCCTCGCGCAAGGCATCGCAGCTGGCCATCGAAGCCTATGCACCGCTGCTGCCGGAGCTGGTGGGCGGTTCGGCCGATCTGGCGCACTCCAACCTGACCCTGTGGAAGGCCAGCAAGTCGGTCGCCACCGATGACGCCAACGCCAACTACGTGTATTACGGCGTGCGCGAGTTCGGCATGACCGCCATTGCCAACGGCCTGGCCCTGCACGGCGGTTTCCTGCCGTTCGACGCCACCTTCCTGGTGTTCAGCGACTACGCCCGCAACGGTGTGCGCATGAGCGCCCTGATCCCGGCCCACGCCATCCACGTCTATACCCACGACTCGATCGGCCTGGGCGAAGACGGCCCGACCCACCAGCCGGTGGAGCACCTGGCCTCGCTGCGCTACATCCCGAACAACGACGTGTGGCGTCCCTGCGACGCGGTGGAATCGGCGGTCAGCTGGAAGGCTGCGATCACCCGCCAGGACGGCCCGAGCTGCCTGGTGTTCAGCCGCCAGAACCTGCCGCACCAGCCGCGCGATGCCGGCCAGATCGCCCAGATCGAGCAGGGCGGCTACGTGCTGGCCGATGCCGAAGGCGGTACTCCGGACGTGATCCTGATCGCTACCGGTTCGGAAGTGTCGCTGGCCACCGAAGCCAAGGCGCAGCTGGACGCGGCCGGCCTGAAGACCCGCGTGGTCTCCATGCCGTCCACCGACGTGTTCCTGCGCCAGGATGCGGCCTACCGTGAATCGGTGCTGCCGAACGCGGTGCGCAAGCGCGTGGCGATCGAAGCCGGTGTCACCGGTTTCTGGCGCCAGTTCGTCGGCCTGGATGGTGCGGTGGTGGGTATCGACACCTTCGGCGCATCGGCGCCGGCGGACGCGCTGTACAAGCACTTCGGCATCACCACCGCGCACGTGGTGGAAGCCGCCAAGGCGCTGTAATACGCAGCAACGGAAAACGCCCCGCAAGGGGCGTTTTTTTTGTGCCCCAGCCCGGTAGTGACGGCCGCTGGCCGTCAGCTCATCCCTTGCTCTTGGCCTTGGTGGGTGACGACCGTTGGTCGTCACGCGGTTGCTCCGTCACCGCTGCGCTCGCCGAGCACGGCTCGGCGCTACCGGCCGCTAGGCGGCCGTACGTGCCAGCGCCAACCGCAACAGGCGCGCGTTCAAGCGTTCGCCCACGTTCGCCGGCGCTTCAAGCCCCATCCGCTGCAGGTACACCGCATCGCCATCGCCGGCGCGTTGCGTCAACGCGGCCCACACCGTGCGCAGCTTCGCGCCGCGTGTCTGCGTGTTGGATTTCAGCCAGCCGAGTGCCTTCAACAGGACCTGCTCGACCTCTGTGAAATCACTGCCCAGCGGATAATCGGGCAGGGTGCCGTCGCTGCGGAATCCGGCCAGTGCGGCCGACAAGGCCTGCGGCGTATTGCGTTGTGCACGCGGGTCGACCTGCGCGGCGGTCGCCAGCTTGCGCGCGGCCTTCGCCTGCTGCAGCAATGCCTGCTGGAACGGCTGCTCGGTAATGGCGGCCATGGCCTGCACGCAGTCGGCGTCGGTCAGTCCGCGCAGGTCGGCGATGCCATATTCATCGAGGTACACATCGCGCAGGTGGCGCGGAATGGTGGTGTGCCCATAGTTCCAGCGCACGTTGCTCTCGCGGGTGCCGGCATCTTCGCGCGCGGCGCGGAACATCAGCACGCTGCGTGCTTCGGGCAGCGCATGCGCCATCGCCACGAAGTTGTACTGGCCGCCCACGCCGGAGACCACGCGGCCGTCTTCCAGCGCATCGGAGACGGCGGCGCCGAGCGCGGTGGCCATCATGCAGGAATTGAAGAAGCGTGCATGGCGGCGCTGCAGCCGCTCCAGCTCTTCGTTGCCGCCGTACAACTGGTTGATCTCACTGATCCGGCGCATGCCGATGGCGCGGCATTCGTCGTCGGGCAGGGTGCGCAGCCACTCGTAGAACTCAGGCGAGCCCAGGTAGAACGCGCCGTGCAGGTACTCGCCTTCGGCGGCCAGCGTGGCATGGTCGGCGGTGTAGGCGCTGCCGTTGTCCAGTCGTTTCATCAGCACCAGGTCATCGTGCACCTTGCGCTTGATCACCCCGCACTGCACCAGCTTGCGGAAGCCTTCGTTGAGCATCTCGCTGCAGCCGTACAGGCCCTCTTCGAACGGCCCCAATCCACCGATTTCAGCCACCAGGGGATGCGCCGCCAGCTGCGGATCCAGTGCATGCAGCACGCGTCGGTACAGCGCGTTGTCGGTATGGCGCAGCACCAGCGCGTGGCTGAGCGCATCGGCCAATGCACCGATGCCGATCTGCAGGGTGCCACCGTCACGCACCAGCGTGCTGGCGTACAGGCCGATGGCATGGTCGGCATCGCTGACCGGTTGCCGCGGCAGGCCGAACAGCGCCGGATAGGGACCGGGCGGCGTGATCACCAGGTCGAAGAAGGTCTCGTCCACCGCCGCACTGCCGCCCAGCCACGGCAGCTGCGGATCCACTTCGGCAATCAGCAGCGGGCGCGGCAGCCCGCGTGCGGCCATGGCATCCAGGGTGTCCTGGGTGATGTCGTTGTTGCACGACAGCGACAACCGGCTGCTGCCTTCGCGGCGGGCCACTTTCTGCACGATGGCATGTGGCGCGCGCTGGGCGACCGCATCGGCGGCGTGGGTGTAGTTCAGGCTGGTATAGCTGGCCTGCGCCTGCCGCGAGCGCAGCAATGCGCCCGACTGCATGTAGAACTCTTCCACCTGGATGTGGTCCGGCAGGGTGTCGGCTGCCATCGCATCGGCATACGCCAGGCGCACGGCGTCCTTGCCGAAATGACGCGCGGCGAACGGTCCCATGAAGCGCGCCTCCAGCCCATCGCCACGCGCCACCGGCGGGTTCAGCGACAGCGCGGTGTAGATCTGCAGCGGCCGTGCCGGGTCCTTTTCCACCCGCGCGTACAGCGCGTTGAGCAGACGATGTGGCTTGCCCAGCGCGAGCGGCGCCCCGATGCGAACGGCGCCTTCGACGCGCGCCTGCAGCCAATCGACGGCCGCATCCAGATCGGTCAGGTGGTCGGTCATGCGCGCTCCTTGGTCTTTATCAAGGCATTACAGCATGTCGGGCTTGAACGTCGTCACAAACCAGAAAAAGGGGACGGAGGGGATTAAGTCGCAATCGGCCCGCGCGCCGATTGCGACTTAATCCCCTCCGTCCCCATTTTTCCGTCCCCATTTTTCCATTTTTCGGCTGCTCAGCCGCCGCCCTGCAGGTTGGCCCTTACTGCCGGCTGCATCAGGCGCGGTTCGGCCAGGGTGGCATCGCGGGCCTGGCGCATGGCCACGAACTCGGCTTCGCTCACGCCTTCGCCGACGTGGATGTTATGCGCGCGCTGTTCGGCGATGCTGGTCTGGTTGGCGACATCGCGGCCGCCGGCGCCGTAGTCGTGGCACACGAAGACGCGCGTCTGCCCTGGCAGCGACAGCAGGCGCTGGATCGAGCGGTACAGCTGCGCGGCGTCGCCACCGGGAAAGTCGCAGCGGGCCGTGCCGCTGTCGGGCATGAACAGCGAATCGCCCGGGAACAGCGCATCGTCGATCAGGTAGGCGATGCTGTCGCTGGTGTGGCCGGGCACGGCGATCACGCGTGCGTCCAGCGTGCCCAGCGCGAAGCGTTCACCGTCGGCAAACAGATGGTCGAAAGCTTCAGGGGTCGCCGACAGGTCCAGTGCAAGACGCGGCGCGAACGTGGCCTGCACCGCGCGGATGCCTTCGCCGATGGCCAGCGTGGCCTGCGGGAAACGTGCCTTCAGCACGCGCCCGGCCGACACGTGGTCGGCATGGGCATGGGTTTCCAGCAGCCAGCGCACGTCCAGCGCGTTGTCGCGCACATGGTCCAGCAGCGGCTGCAGCGCGGCATCGGACAGCGCGCCGGCATCCGGCTCGTAGTCCAGCGCGGCGTCGATCAGCGCCGCGTGGCCGGTGGCCGGGTCGTGCGCCACATAGCTGAAGGTATTGCTGTCGTGGTGGAAGAACGACTGGACGTGGACAGGCATGCGGCACCTCCTCAGCGGCGGCCGAGGGCGCTGTTCAGTACCTGCGCCAGCCGCTCGCCGGCGATGCGCAGTTCGCCCTCGGCCACGGGGCGATAGTGTTCGGTGTAGTCGTCGCCCAGCTTACGCGAGGCCGGGTAAACACCGTGTTCAACCGCCACGCGGCAGCTGGATTCGGCCCAGGCGGCAGCATCCCGGCGCAGGTCCACGCGGCGTGCCAGCGACGGTTGCGGCAGCGCCTGCAGCACCTTCAGGTAGCCGTCGTCGTCCAGTTTGCGGGTGTTGAGCAGGCCGCTGTCCCACAGCGAATGCAGGTTGGTGCCGCGCCCGTTGAACTGCAGCTGGAAATCGTTGCCCCCCTTGTCGTGCCCGTAGCCGGCATGCATGGGCTGGTGGATGTCACCGACCAGGTGCACCACGAACTTCAGCGCCTGCGCACGTTCGGCGTCGCTGCGGCTGCGATCGGACAGGATCAGCGTCTGCTGCTTCAGCGCTTCGACCACGCAGTTGCCGTCCGGGCAGTGCTTGGGTGCATCGTAGACGCAGCCGTCTTCGGCCATGTTGATGTAATGCCACTTCGCTGAACGACGGCCCAGGTCCCGATCATTGGCGCGCAACTGGTCGGCCCACGGCGCGATGCCGGACAGGGTGGGATCGGTCTCGCCGGCCAGCAGGCGATCCACTTCGGCGCGCGCGGCCGGGGTGAGGCGGGTTTCCGCGACACGGCCCACCAGCCGGTGGCCTTGGGCGCCCCAGGCCAGGGCATCGGTGGAAACGAGGGGGAGCGCTGCCAGCAGGGCAGCGGCCGGGATCAGGGAGGAGAATTTCATCCTGCGTATTCTAGCGGCCGCCCCGCGCGCAGGGTTGGACGTCACGCTTGTCGGCAGTGACGGCCGCGGGCCGTCACGTGCTTGAACGACCAGCTGTGGATCAGAACGCGACGACGTATGACACGCCGTACGCCAGCGGGTCGATGTTCACCGTGCCCAGCTTCTGGCCATCCAGCTTGACCTTGCTGTCGATGTCCATCCAGCGCAGGTCCACGCGCAGCGCGGCCTTTTCGCTGATCGCGAAATCCAGCCCTGCATGCGCGGCCAGGCCCCAGGAATCATCGAGCTTCAGCGTGCTGCCGGCCAGCGCGCCGCCGGTTTCTTCGCTGAAGAAGGTGGTGTAGTTGATGCCCGCCCCCAGGAACGGGGACACCTTGCCTTGGCTGTTGAAGTGGTACTGCAGGGTCACCACCGGCGGCAGGTGCTTGGTGCTGCCGACCCGGCCGAGGCCGGCGATGTTGATGTCGTGCTTGAACGGCAGCGCGGCCAGCACCTCGATGCCGAGGTTGTCGGCGATGAAATACTCACCGGTGATGGTCGGCTTGATGTCGCTGTCCACGTCCACCTTCAGCGTGCCACCGGCCAGCGAGCCGTTGTTGGACTTCGGTGCCACCTGGTGCACGCCGGCGGAGAGCGTCCAGTCGCCCTTGGACTGGGCCATGGCCGGGGCGGCGGCCGATGACAGGGCGAGGGCCAGGCCGGCCAGCAGGGGAGCGGTGATGCGCATGGTGCAGGTCTCGTTGCGGGGTGATGGGGCCAGTCTCGGCCGGACCCGCCTGCAACGCCTTGATCCGGATCAAATCCGACCGGGCAGCCGGGTCCCGGGCGGCCTGACCGCCGGTGGTCAGGGCGGTTTGCTAGACTAGTGGGCCTTATCCATCCCGCCGCGTCGCGCGCGGCCGCAGGAGCTCATCAACATGGCAATCAAGGTTGGTATCAACGGTTTCGGTCGCATCGGGCGCAACGTGCTGCGCTCGGCGGTGCTGAACTTCGGCGACGACATCGAAATCGTGGCCATCAACGATCTGCTGGAGCCGGATTACCTGGCCTACATGCTGAAGTACGATTCGGTGCACGGCCGCTTCAAGGCCGACGTGGCCGTGGAAGGGGGCAACCTGCTGGTCAACGGCAAGAAGGTGCGCCTGACCCAGGAACGCGACCCGGCCAACCTGAAGTGGGACGAAGTGGGCGTGGACGTGGTGATCGAATCCACCGGCCTGTTCCTGACCAAGGAAACCGCGCAGAAGCACATCGACGCTGGTGCGAAGAAGGTGATCCTGTCGGCACCGTCGAAGGACGACACGCCGATGTTCGTGTTCGGCGTGAATGACAAGACCTACGCCGGCCAGGCGATCGTCTCCAACGCCTCGTGCACCACCAACTGCCTGGCCCCGCTGGCCAAGGTCATCAACGACAAGTGGGGCATCAAGCGTGGCCTGATGACCACCGTGCATGCCGCCACCGCGACCCAGAAGACCGTCGATGGCCCGTCCAACAAGGACTGGCGCGGCGGCCGCGGCATCCTGGAAAACATCATTCCTTCGTCCACCGGTGCGGCCAAGGCCGTCGGCGTGGTGATCCCGGAATTGAACAAGAAGCTGACCGGCATGAGCTTCCGCGTGCCGACTTCTGACGTGTCGGTGGTCGACCTGACCGTCGAACTGGAAAAGGAAGCCACCTACGCCGAAATCTGCGCCGAAGTGAAGGCACAGAGCGAAGGCGCGCTGAAGGGCATCCTCGGTTACACCGAAGACAAGGTCGTGGCGACCGATTTCCGCGGCGAAACCCACACCTCGGTGTTCGATGCCGAAGCCGGCATCGCCCTGGACAGCACCTTCGTCAAGCTGGTGTCGTGGTACGACAACGAATGGGGCTACTCCAACAAGTGCCTGGAAATGGTGCGCGTCGTCGCGGCGAAGTAATTCCGCACCGCGTGTGACCCTGCGAACCCCGGCCCCGGCCGGGGTTCGTCGTTCCAGCGGCAGCCGCGCGGCGGTCGATTCCTGCAGTTGCCTGACTTGCCGTAGCATGGCACGGTCCGGCGGTGCCATCGTGGCGCGGGAAGACCACCAGGAAGCGACTGAATGGAAGCGTTGATTGCACTGCTGGTACTGGTGGCGCTGGCCATCCCGTTGTTGCTGGTGATCGCGCTGGTCATGATCTCCGGGCTGCGACGCCGCGTGGGTGCGCTGGAGCAGGCCCTGCTGGCGCGAGATGCGCCCGTGGCCGAGCGTTCCGCTGCGGTCAGCGAAAGCACGCCGGTCGTCGATGACGCGTGGGATCCGATTCCCGCCGTTGCGCCCTGGCCGCTGCACGCCCCGCACGCCGAGGCGATCGAGCGCGAAGAAGCGGCGGGGGCGTTCGCCAACGTCTCTCCCGCTGCACCGCCGCCGCTGCCGCCTGGACCGCAGGACACTCCCGAAGCGCTGTCGGAGCCGGTGTATCGTGCACCGCCGCCGCCGTCGGGCCCGAACCCGGTCGAGCGCCTGCTGGCAGGCGCCAAACGCTGGTTCACCGAAGGCAACGTGCCGGTGAAGATCGGCATGCTGGTGCTGCTGGCCGGCGTGGCGGCGCTGCTCAAGTACGTCAGCGACCAGGGCCTGCTGCAGGTGCCGATCGAACTGCGCCTGGCCGGCATCACCGTCGCTGCGCTGGGCCTGCTGGTATTCGGCTGGAAGCAGCGCGACCAGCGCCGCCTGTTCGCGCTGGCGCTGCAGGGCGGCGCCATCGGCGTGCTGCTGCTGACCACCTTCGCGGCATTCAAGATCTACGGGCTGGTCGATCCCGCACCGGCGTTCATCGCCAGCATCCTGCTGGTCGCCGGCCTGTGCGTGCTGGCCGTGGTGCAGGAATCGCGCACGCTGGCGGTGCTGGGAATCCTGGCCGGCTTCATGGCCCCGTTGTGGCTGTCCACCGGCAGCGGCAACCACGTCGGGCTTTTCAGCTACTACGCGGTGCTCAACGCCGGCATCTTCGCCATCGCCTGGTTCCGCCCCTGGCGCGCGCTGAACCTGTTGGGCTTCGTGTTTACCTTCGGCATCGGCACCGCATGGGGCGTGCTGCAGTACCGCCCGGAAGACCTGCCCACCACGCAGCCGTTCCTGGTGCTGTTCTTCGCCTTCTACCTGCTGATTCCGCTGCTGTATGCACGCCGCCAGCCGGCGGGGAAACGCGACTTGGTCGATGGCAGCCTGGTGTTCGGCACGCCGCTGGTGGCGTTCTCGCTGCAGGCCGCGCTGCTGCATGACCAGCCGATGCTGCTGGCCGGCATCGCGGTCGGCGTGGCCGCCGTGTATGCCGTACTTGCCCGCGCGCTGATCACGCGTCCGTCGTACCGCGTGCTGGCCCAGTCGCACGCGGTGCTGGCGGTGGGCTTTGCCACGCTGGCGGTGCCGCTGGCGCTGTCGGCACGGGTCACCGGCGCGGTGTTCGCGCTGGAAGGCGCCGGCCTGGTCTGGCTGGGCCTGCGCCAGCAGCGCCGGCTGCCGCAGATCAGCGGCGCGCTGCTGCAGATCGCCGCTGCGTTCGCCTTCGTCGCCGGGGCCGACCATTGGGACGGCGACGCGCGGATGTTCCTCAACCCCACCGCGATCGGCGTGCTGCTGCTGGCCCTGGCCGGCTTCGCTTCGGCGTGGAGCTGCCGCCAGCACGGCCGCGACAACATCGCGCTGGTGTATTACCTGTGGGGCCTGATGTGGTGGCTGCTGGGGCTGGTGGCCGAATGCTTCCGCTTCGTCCCTGACCGCCACCAGCCGGATGCCCTGTTGATCATCGCCGCGGTGACCGGTTGGCTGGCGGCCGAAGCGTATCGTCGCCAGCCTGCACGCGTGCTGGGGCTGACCACGCTGGCGATGCTCGCGTTTGCCTTCCCGCTGCTGATTGCCCAGGTGGGCACGCACGAGCAGCCGTTCGCCGGCTATGGCGGCCTGGCGTGGGCGCTGATGGCGGTGCTCGGTACGCGTTCGCTGCATGCGCTGCGCCAGGGCGCCGGCCGGGTCGCCGTTATCGCGCAGTTCCTGTGGTGGCTGCTGTGGCCCTGCGTGCTGTCGCTTGCACTGCAGCAGGTGGCCAGCCGCTTCGGCATGGCCGGCGGCTGGCAGGTCGTGGTGGTGCTGTTGCCGTGGATCGCGCTGGTGGTGGCGACCCTGCATCGCTGGCGCTGGATCAGCCAGCCGCTGGGCACGGCGTTCGATCCGGCACGGCCGGTGCTGCAGAGCGTGCTGTTCGGCCTGCTGGGCTGTGTCTGGCTGTACCTGCACAGCACGCCGGGCAGCGCCGATCCGCTGCCGTGGCTGCCGGTGGTCAATCCTTCCGAACTGGTCCAGTGGGCGATCCTGCTGCTGGCTGCGCGCTGGCTGTATATCGGCCAGGCGCCTGCCGCGCTGCAGCGGGTCCGCGTACCGCTGTTGTCCATCGCCGGCTTCATCGCGGTGACCAGCCTGACCCTGCACGCCGTGCATCATTGGGGCGGGGTGCGCTGGAACGAGGCGCTGCTGGGTTCCAGTCTGGCCCAGACCAGCCTCACCGTGGTCTGGAGCGTGCTCGGCGTGGTCGCCTGGGTATGGGGCTCACGGCGCGGCCAGCGCGTGTTGTGGACGGTCGGTGCGGTGCTGATGGCGGTGGTACTGGCCAAGCTGATCCTGGTCGACCGCCAGCACCTGGGCAACCTGCTCGGCATCGCCTCGTTCATCGCCTACGGGCTGTTGTGTACCGTGGTGGGATACTTCGCGCCGGCGCCGCCGCGCCAGCCGCAGACCGTGGAGAACCAAGCATGAAAACGTGGACGGGGCTGTTGTTGGCCCTGCTGGTGGCCCCCGCTGCCGCGCACGCGCAGGAACATCGGCAGCAGTACGTCGAGCAGTGGCCGCTGAGTCTTTCCAGCGCGCAGTCCGGTGCCTACCGGATCACCCTGGAGCCGCAGATCTACCGCCGTGCGTGGTCAGCGCAACTGGCCGACGTGCAGGTTTACAACGCCGCCGGCCAGGCGCTGCCGTCGGCACTGCTGGCGCCGGACCAGCCACTGGCGCAGCCGCCGGTGCAGCGTGAGCTGCCCTGGTTCGTGCTGCCGCCGCTGGATGCACGCAGCCGCAACGACCTGCAGCTGCTGACCGAGCGCGACAGCGACGGCCGCGTGCGCCGGGTCGAAGCGCGCCTGGGGGCATCGGCAGGCGCAACGCGGTCCGCCGGCTGGCTGATCGACGCCAGCGTGCTGGGACAGCAGCCGCTGGCCGCCGTGGTGCTGGATTGGGAAACGCAGGAGCAGCCGTTGCAGGCCACCGTGCAGGTGGACGCCAGCGACGACCTGCGCAGTTGGCAGCAGATCGACGCGGCGCTGCCGCTGGTCGACCTGCAGCGCGCCGGCAAGCGCCTGCTGCAGCGCCGGATCGGCGTGGACCGCAGCGTGCGTTACCTGCGCGTGCTGCCCAACCAGGACCAGGCGTTGCCGGTGCTGCGCGGCGTGCTGGCGGAGCTGCCGCCGGCCGCGGCGACGATCCCCTGGGAATGGGTTGCCCTGCAGCCGGTGAAGCAGGGCGGCGGCAGCTTCGAGTTCACCGTGGACGGCCGCTATCCGGTGAGTCGTCTGGATGTATCCACCCGCGACAACAGCCTGGTGCAGTGGACGGCCTTCAGTCGCGATGATCCGGCGGCCGACTGGCAGCGCCGCACCGCGCCCTGGGTGGCCTACCAGCTGCAGGCCGGCGGCGGCAGTGCCCAGCAGTCCGCGCCGCAGTCGTTGTCGGGGGCGACCCGCGACCGGTACTGGAAGCTGGTCGCCGAACCGGCCACGACCACCGCCGTGCCCACCCTGCGCGTGGGCTACCAGCCGGAAGTGCTGGTGTTCCTGAGCCAGGGGGCGGCGCCCTATGCGCTGGCGGTGGGCAGTGCGACGGCCGTGCGCCAGGAGGCCCCGGTCGGCGTCCTGATCGATGATCTGCGTCAGCGCAATGGGCCGGCGTGGCAGCCCACCCTGGCGCGGCTGGAGGGCGCCCCGGAGCCGCTGGCGGGCGAGGCTGCACTGCAGGCACCACGCGACTGGAAGCGCTGGCTGCTGTGGGCGCTGCTGGTGCTGGGCGTGCTGGTGGTGGGCTGGCTGGCATTGAGCGTGCTGCGGCAGCATCCGGCCACGGACAAGGAATGACGTCCCGGTCGTGACGGCGCGGTAGTGACGGTCAGCGGCCGTCATGCCTTGGTTGACGGCCAGCGGCCGTCACTACCTTGGGGTTTGCGATGCGCCTGCGCAGCCGGGACAATAGTGGGCTGCGCCGCGCGGCGCGCTTCTTTCCCCAGAACAGGAATGCCCATGTCCATCGTCCGCATGACCGACCTCGACCTCTCCGGCAAGCGCGTGTTGATCCGGCAGGACCTGAACGTCCCGATCGAGAACGGGCAGATCAGCTCCGAACAGCGCATCACCGCCTCGCTGCCCACGCTCAAGCGGGCGCTGGAGCAGGGCGCTGCGGTGATGGTGACCTCGCACCTGGGGCGTCCGAAGGAAGGCCAGTGGAGCGAAGAGAATTCGCTGCAGCCCGTTGCCCGCCGCCTGTCCGAACTGCTGGGCCGCGACGTCCCGCTGCTGCGTGACTGGGTGGGTGGCGTGGACGTGCAGCCGGGCCAGATCGTGCTGCTGGAAAACTGCCGCATGAACGTTGGCGAGGGCAAGGATGATGAAGCGCTGGCCAGGCAGTACGCCGCGCTGTGCGATGTGTTCGTGATGGATGCCTTTGGTACCGCGCACCGCGCGCAGGCCTCCACCCACGGGGTGATCCGTTTCGCCCCGGTGGCGGCCGGTGGCCCGCTGCTGATGGCCGAACTGGATGCGCTGGCCAAGGCCCTGAAGGAACCGGCCAAGCCGTTGCTGGCGATCGTCGCCGGCAGCAAGGTCAGCACCAAGCTGGAACTGCTGGCCAGCCTGGTCGGCAAGGTCGACCAGCTGATCGTCGGCGGTGGCATCGCCAACACCTTCATCGCCGCCGCCGGTTACCCGGTCGGCAAGTCGCTGTACGAACCGGACCTGCTGGAGACGGCGAAGAAGATCGTCGCCGATGCCAAGGCACGCGGCGCCGACATTCCGCTGCCGACCGACGTCGTGGTGGCCAAGCAGTTCCTGCCCGATGCCGAAGCCACGGTGAAGGCACTGGCCGATGTCGCCGAGGATGATCTGATCCTGGATATTGGCCCGGACACCGCCCAGCGCTACGCCGCGCTGATCAACCAGGCTGGCACCGTGGTGTGGAACGGCCCGGTCGGCGTGTTCGAATTCGAGGCTTTCAGCAAGGGCACCGAAGCGCTGGCGCGTGCCATCGCCGGCTCCAGGGCGTTCTCCATCGCCGGTGGCGGCGACACGTTGGCCGCCGTCGACAAGTTCGATATCGCAGGCGACGTCAGCTACATCTCCACCGGCGGCGGCGCGTTCCTGGAGTTCCTGGAAGGCAAGACCCTGCCGGCCGTGGCGGCGCTCGAAGCCCGGGGCGCATGATGGAGCAGGATCGGTGGGTGACGGCCGTGAGCCCTCACCCTGCCGAGGCGCGTGACACGCTGTTCTTCGATCTTGATGGCACGCTGATCGACTCGCAGGTCGGCATCACCCGCTGCATCACCCACGCGTTCGAGCGGATGCAGCACCCGGCGCCTCCAGTGGAGGCGCTGCGCGGCTGGATCGGTCCCTCGCTGCGCACCAGCTTCGCGCCGCTGTTCAACGATGCGGCCAAGGTGGAGCAGGCCGTTGCGTACTACTGCGAGCGCTTCGAAACCGAAGGCTGGCAGGAGCATGCGGTGTTCGACGACATTGAACAGGTGGTGCGTGCGCTGCAGGCGCGCGGCCATCGCCTGGCCGTGGTCACCGCGAAGAATGAAGCCCATGCGCGGCGCATCATCGAGCACCTGCCATTCGGTGCGTGTTTCGACGAGGTCATCGGCGCGACTGCCGATGGCAGCCGCAGCAGCAAGCCGCAGCTGGTGGCCGAGGCGTTGTCCCGCTTGTCGCTGCAGCCAGGCCAGTGCTGGATGATCGGTGACCGCCGCATGGACATCGAAGGGGCCCGTCACCACGGCCTGCGCAACATCGGTGTGTTGTGGGGCTTCGGCGGTGCCGAGGAACTGCGCGAGGCCGGCGCCGATGCGCTGGCGGCGACGCCGACGGAGTTGCTGACGCTGATCGGGTAATGCCGGCGCCTGCAGGGATTCGTCCGGCAGCGCGGGTGCTGGTGCTGGCCGCGGTTCGTGCGCGCCGAGCATGGCGCGGCGCTGCAGGCGTTGTCGTGGGTCATCCATGCTGCCCCGTATTGTCTTGCAGACATCTCGCAGAACCAGACCCCGTAAGGATGTAACCGCATACATGGGTCGTGAAGGATGTGCTAATTTCCCTGCTTTAACGGGAGCCCATCCACCATGTTCGAGCGTCAGCGTCGCACCAAGATCCTAGCCACCCTCGGCCCGGCCACCGATCCACCCGGCATCCTCGAGGAGCTGTTCCGCGCTGGCGTCAACGTGGTGCGCCTGAACTTCAGCCATGGCGATCCGTCCGGCCAGGCCAAGCGTGCCGCCGACGTGCGCGCCGCCGCTGCCCGCGTGGGCGTGGAAGTAGGCATCCTGGCCGACCTGCCGGGCCCGAAGATCCGCATCGAGCGCTTCGCCGAGGGCAAGATCCAGCTCAAGGCCGGTGACCGCTTCGATCTGGTGGCCGCCGCCAACGTGCCGCCGGGGGACACCACCCAGGTCGGCGTGAGCTACCTCGGCCTGCCGCAGGACGTCGGCCCGGGCGATGTGCTGCTGCTGGATGACGGCCTGATGCAGCTGCAGGTGGTCGAAGTGCAGGGCGAGCGCATCATCAACACCGTGCTCAACGACGGCGTGCTGTCTGATCGCAAGGGCCTGAACAAGCAGGGCGGTGGCCTGTCGCTGGGCGCGCTGACCGAGCGCGACAAGGAACTGATCGGCATCGTCGCCAAGATCGGCGTGGACTTCATCGCCGTGTCGTTCTGCCGCAACGCGCAGGACATGAACGATGCCCGCCAGATCGCCGAATCGCACGGCTGCTATGCCGCGCTGGTGTCGAAGATCGAGCGCACCGAAGCCATCGAGAACCTGGAAGAAATCGTCGACGCCAGCGACGTGGTGATGGTGGCGCGCGGTGACCTGGGCGTGGAAATCGGCGATGCCGAGCTGCCGGGCCTGCAGAAGAAGATCATCAAGGCCTCGCTGGCGCAGAACAAGGTGGTGATCACCGCTACCCAGATGCTGCAGTCGATGGTCGAAAGCCCGATCCCGACCCGCGCCGAAGTGCTGGACGTGGCCAACTCGGTCATCGACGGTACCGACGCGGTGATGCTGTCGGCGGAAACCGCCGCCGGCGCCTACCCGGTCAAGGCCGTGGAAGCGATGGCGCGCATCTGCCTCGGCGCCGAGCGCCAGTTCCAGACCGAAACCGACTTCGGCGCCTCGCCGCGCAACCTGGAACGTGCCGACCAGGCCATCGCCATGGCCACCATGTTCCTGTCCCAGCACGTCGGCGTGCGGGCGATCGTGGCGATGACCGAATCCGGCGGCACCGCCCGCTACCTGTCGCGTTTCCGTGCCTCCGCGCCGGTGTTCGCGGTGACCCGCCACGACGGCGCCCGCCGCCAGATGGCGCTGATGCGCGACGTGTTCCCGATCAACTTCGACAGCCGCGGCCTGACCCCGCGTGAAGCCGCGCGCGGCAGCATCCGCCTGCTGGCCGAAGCCGGCCTGCTCGAGTCCGGTGACCGCGTGGTGTTCACCAGTGGCGAGCACATGGAGACCCATGGCGCCACCAACACCCTGCGCCTGCTGGAAGTGGGCGCCAATGGCAGCGCCAGCGGCCTGGGCGAGCTGTAACGGCGTCCCGGCGGCGCGGCGGAAACGTCGCGCCGTCACGGTTGCGCAAGCTGAAAGCGGTTCCAGACCCCGTGGACGGACAGTTCACGGGAGGCGGGCGCTATAATCGGTTTTTTCCCGCACCCGCCACAGGAAGTACATGAGCATCGAACAGCTGGCTGAAACCGCCCAGGCCATGGTCGCCCCGGGCAAGGGCATCATCGCGATCGACGAATCCACCGGCACCATCGCCAAGCGCTTTGCCAGCGTCGGCGTTGAGAACACCGAAGAAAACCGTCGCGCCTACCGCGAACTGCTGCTGACCACGCCGAAGCTCAACGAGCACATCTCCGGCGCGATCCTGTTCGACGAGACCATCCGTCAGTCGACCAAGGACGGCGTGCCGTTTGCCAAGTACATGTCCGACAACGGCATGATCCCCGGCATCAAGGTCGACAAGGGCGCCCACCCGCTGGCCGGCTGCCCGGGCGAGCTGGTCACCGAAGGCCTGGATGGCCTGCGCGAGCGCCTGCAGGAGTACTACAAGCTGGGTGCGCGCTTCGCCAAGTGGCGTGCGGTCATCAACATCGGCGAAAGCATCCCGTCGGGCACCTGCATCGAGTCCAACGCGCATGCGCTGGCCCGTTATGCCGCCCTGTGCCAGGAATGCGGCCTGGTGCCGATGGTCGAGCCGGAAGTGATCATGGACGGCGACCACGACATCGAGACCTGCTACGAGGTCACCGAAGCCACCCTGCGTTCGCTGTTCGACGCGCTGTACCAGCAGAACGTGCTGCTGGAAGGGACCATCCTGAAGGCCTCGATGGTCATCTCCGGCAAGGACTGCGAAGAGCAGGCCGATGCCGAGGAAGTGGCCGAATCGACCGTGATGTGCCTGAAGAGCACCGTGCCGGCGATCCTGCCAGGCGTGGTGTTCCTGTCCGGTGGCCAGAGCGACGAGCAGTCCACCGAACACCTCAACGCGATGAACCAGATGGGCAACCTGCCGTGGCCGCTGAGCTTCTCCTACGGTCGTGCCATGCAGCAGGCCGCGCTGGCGCTGTGGGGCAAGGACACCAAGGGCAACTACGCCGCCGCACAGAAGACCGTGTACGAGCGTGCCAAGGAAAACGGCCAGGCTGCACTGGGCAAGTGGAACGGCTGATCGAGCCGCTCCGGAAATGAAAAAAGAACGCCGGCCACGTGCCGGCGTTTTTTTTCGGCTATCGTGTCGCCTGCCCGGGGCATGGCCACTTCGCGGCCTCTGAATGATGGGCCAAGGAGAAACACCATGCGTACTGCAACGACACTACTGGCCGCCGCCCTGGCGCTGGCGATCGGCGGCTGTGGCCAGAAGGCGGGCGCCGCCGACGGCGGCAAGGCCACGTCGCTGGACTTCGACAAGGCGGTGGCCGGGGAGATCACCACCTCCAGCCCGCTGAGCTTCAGCGACGGCAGCCGCTACCAGCTCTATTCGATGCAACTGAAGGACAAGCAGGCGGTTTCGCTGAAGCTGGTCGGTTCGCTGTCCGGTGCGCTGTCGGTGTTCCGCGACGACGGTACCCTGGTGACCCGTGGCGAACGCTCCGAAGACAGCGGCCTGGAAGTGACCTTCCGTGCCGACGGTGCCGGCCGCTACCGCATCGCGGTCAACGGCGACGATGCCGATGCCTACGGCCCGTATCGCCTGCAGGCCACCGAAGTGGTGCCGTATGACGGCAAGCCGCTGGCCAATGGCGGACAGATCGTCGACCTGCTGGCCGGCGAGCGCCAGGAATACACCCTGCAGGTCGACAAGCCGGGCCTGTACCAGATCAACCTGACCTCCAACGCGTTCGACACCGTGCTCGACCTGAAGGGTGCCAACGTGGAAGAAGAGGACGATGACGGTGGCAGTTCCACCAACTCGCGCCTGAGCCTGATGCTGGACGCCGGTACCTACAAGCTCGGCGTGCGTGCACTGGATGACGAAGGCAACGGCCAGTTCCGCCTGGACGTCAAGAACACCGCGCTGGCGGCGGACGTGGTGTCCACCGATGGCACCGCCCTCGCTGTCGGCGCCAACGTGCAGGTGCTGTTGTCGCGCGATGACGGCGAGCGCCGCTTCGTGCTGAACGTGCCGCAGGCCGGCGCGGTGCGTATCGATGCGCTGTCCGACCAGGTCGACACCACCCTTCGGCTGACTGGCGGCAACATCAACCTGGAAGACGATGACGGTGGCAGCGGCACCAATGCACGCCTGCAGGCGAACCTGCCGGCGGGTCGATACCAGCTGCTGGTTGCAAGCCTGGAAGAAAGCCAGGCCGTGGTGCAGGTGCGGGTGAGCGCGGAGAGCGGCGAATCGCTTTCGGTGCGTGATGCCGCATCGGCGGACAACGACGTAGCGGTCGCGGCGCCGACCGACGTGGACGCCAACTAAGCGCGTTCCAACGGTGACGACCCTCGGGTCGTCACCGTCTTCAGAAAGCGGGCATCAACGGCGACGCGGCAACAGCGCGATCACCGCCACGCGGTGCCTCGGCTTGATCGTCCAGTGTCTGTCCTGCCGCCGCCAGCGCCTGCTGGTAGGCCTTGAACGTGGCGGTGTTGTAGGCCACCAGGATGATCCGTCGCGGTTCGCGATGGCTGCGCTGCCAGGCCAGCGTTTCGGTGGCCGCGATTTCGGCGGCGCGGTACAGCGGATAACCGTAGACGCCGCAGCTGATCGCCGGGAAGGCGATCGAGCGTGCGCCGAGCTTTTCAGCCAGCTGCAACGACTTCCAGTAGCAGTTGGCCAGCAGTGCGCTTTCATCGCGCTGGCCGTCGTGCCAGACCGGCCCCACCGTGTGCAGCACGAAGCGGGCGGGCAGGTCATGCGCGTCGGTGGCGACCACTTCGCCGGTCGGGCAGCGCACGCCCGGGCGCAGCTGCGGCAGCTGCTCGCACGACTGCAGCAGGCCAGGACCTGCTGCCCGGTGGATGGCACCGTCGACGCCACCGCCACCCAGCAGGGACTCGTTGGCCGCATTGACGATCGCATCCACCGCCAGGGTCGTGATGTCACCCTGCCAAACCTCGATCTTCATGCGTCCTTCTCCTGACTGTCGTTGAAACGGCGCAACGTCCCGCGTTGCATGTGCCACCGTAACCGGGGCTGCATGCAGGCTGCGTCATGACCGTCTCACACGCTGCGAACAGGAAAAGAACAGTACGCCGGGAAGAGCAGGGCATCGGGGTCAGGTTCCTTTCCGCGGGAAAGGAACCTGACCCCATCGAGACCGCGGGCGCGTGCTCAGGGCAGGCCGGCCAGCCAGTCGTCGTCGGAGCCTTCGTTCACATCGGCGAACAGCGGCGTGGAGAAGTAGCGCTCGCCGGTGTCCGGCAGCATCGCCAGGATCACCGAACCCGGCTCGGCGCGTTCGGCGACGTCCAGTGCGCTGGCCAGCGTGGCGCCGGCGGAAATGCCGACGAACAGGCCTTCTTCGGCCGCCAGCCGGCGCGCGGTGCTGATCGCGCGGTCGTCTTCCACGGTCAGCAGTTCGTCCACCACGTTGCGGTTGAGCACATCGGGCACGAAGTCCGGAGTCCAACCCTGGATCTTGTGCGGTTTCCAGTCATCGCCCTTCAACAGCGCCGCGCCGGCCGGTTCGGTGGCGACGATGCGAGTCTGCGGGCGGGCCACCTTCAGCACTTCACCGACGCCGGTCAGGGTGCCGCCGGTGCCCCAGCCGCTGACGAAGTAGTCCAGCCGGCGGCCGGCGAAGTCACGCAGGATCTCCGCGGCGGTGGTGCTGCGGTGGTAGGCCGGATTGGCCGGATTGGCGAACTGGCTGGCCAGGAACCACCCGTGTTCCTGTGCCAGCTCGGCCGCCCGGCGCACCATGCCGCTGCCGCGCTCGGCGGCCGGGGTCAGGATCACCTTCGCGCCGTAGGCACGCATCAGCTTGCGGCGTTCGATGGAGAAGGTTTCCACCATGGTGGCGACGAACTTGTAGCCACGCGCGGCGGCCACCATCGCCAACGCCACGCCGGTGTTGCCGGAGGTCGCTTCGATGATGGTGTCGCCCGGCTTGAGCAGGCCGCGCTGTTCGGCATCGAGCACGATCGCCAGCGCCAGGCGGTCCTTGACCGAACCGCCCGGATTGAACGATTCCACCTTGGCATACAGGGTGACGTGCGCCGGCGCCAGCCGGTGCAGCTTGACGATGGGGGTGTTGCCGATGGTATCGAGGATGGACTCGTACAGGGCCATGAGGGCACTCCGTGAGGGGCCGCGCCAGACGCGGGGGGCAAGAGGGAAGGCGGCCGCTGCTGGCATCCGCCTTTGCCGGCTGACCGTAGCGCTGCCATATGACGGCAGGAAATGACCAGATACCTTTCATAAACAACGTTTGGTTATATGTTGGTGAGGGCAATTGACCTACAGTGGTTTTCCCTACCGAGCCGCCTGCCATGACGCTGACCCAGCTTCGCTACCTGGTCGCCATCGCCGATGCCGAGCTGAACATCACGCTCGCCGCCTCGCGCGTGCATGCCACCCAACCGGGATTGTCCAAGCAGCTCAAGCAGCTGGAAGATGAACTGGGCTTCCTGCTGTTCGTGCGGCGCGGCCGCAGCCTGGAATCGGTCACCCCGGCCGGCGTGGAAGTCATCAGCCGCTCCCGCGCGGTGCTGGCCGAAGCCAACAACATCCGCACCTACGCGGCCAACCAGCGGCGTGAAAGCCAGGGCCAGCTGGTGCTGACCACCACCCATACCCAGGCCCGCTTCGTGCTGCCGCCGGCGGTGGCGCGGATCAAACAGGCCTATCCGCAGGTCAGCGTGCACCTGCAGCAGGCCGCTGAAAGCGACGCGCTGGACCTGCTCAGCCAGGGCGATGCGGACATCGCCATCATCAGTACCGCCGGCGGCGAACCCAGCGCCGGGATCGCCGTGCCGCTGTATCGCTGGCGGCGGCTGGTGCTGGTGCCCAAGGGCCATCCGCTGGACCGCGCCGGCCGCGCGCCGGACCTGGCCGCCTTGGCTGCCCATCCGCTGATCAGCTATGAATCGTCCACGCGCGCCGCATCTTCGCTGCAGCGGGCGTTCGCTGGTTCCGGGCTGGAGCCGGACATCGCGCTGACCGCGCTGGATGCCGACCTGATCAAGACCTACGTGCGCAGCGGGGTGGGCGTGGGCCTGCTGGCGGAAATGGCGGTCAGCGCCGCCGACCACGACCTGCGCGCCTGGGTGGCGCCGGCGCCGATCGCCGAATGCATCGCCTGGGCGGTGCTGCCGCGGGACCGCGTGCTGCGCGATTACGCGCTGGAACTGGTGCACGTGCTGGCCCCGCAGATCGACCCGCGTGACCTGCGCCGGGTGCTGGACGGCAACCAGGCCGCGAACTGGCCGCTGCCGCCTACGTGGGAATCGTTGACCCAGACCATCACGTCCTGAGCGGATCCATCGGGGTCAATACCGGCATCGCCGCTTCCAGTGCCGCGCCCACCTGCAGCACGTCGCGTTCATGGAAGCGCCTGCCCATCAGCTGTACGCCGGTAGGCAACCCGTCCACGCACCCGGTCGGCACCGCCAGCGCCGGAAAGCCGAGCACCGGAATGGCCATCAATGGCCAGCCGGAGGCGATGGCCGCTCGCGCGGAGGCAAGATCCGCGTAGTGCTGGCCATGCTTGAAGGGCTCCTCGCTGGCGACCGGCATCAGGATCACCGGATACCGGCGCAGCTTCTGCTGCAGGCTGGCGATCAGCCTGGCGCGCCGCGCGTAACCGTTGATGTAGTCGGTCAGCGAAGGCCGACGCCCCCACATTTCACTCGCGACGTCGTAGTTGAAGCCGATCCATGCCTTGATCGGCGCGTCTCCGTCGCGCTCGATGCTGGGCAGCAGCGCCCGGGTTTCTTCCATCACCAGCAGCCACCACAGACGCCACGCTTCGGCCAGTTCCGGCAGCCTGACCTCTTCCACGGTGAAACCGGCCTGCTGCAGCGCCACCACCGCACGTTCCAGCGCGGCGGCCACCGTAGGCGTGCGCGGCTTTACATCGTCCTTGCGCAGCACGCCGATGCGGGTGCCCGGCACCAGCGGTGATGCGGGGAACGGCAGCGGCAGCGATCCCGGGACGCGCGGATCGAATCCAGTCATTGATTCCAGCATGAGACGGAGATCGGCAACGTCGCGGGCGATCGGCCCATCGACCAGCATCAGCTGCAGGCCGAGTGCTTCATCGCCCTTGGCCGGACTGAACAGCCCCGGCACGCGCCCGGGCGTCGGACGCAGTCCGGCCACGCCGCAGCAATAAGCAGGATGGCGGATCGAACCCCCGATGTCGTTGCCGTGTGCCAGCGGCACCATGCCCGTCGCTACCGCGCAGGCGGCCCCGCCGCTGCTGCCGCCAGGCGTATGGGCACGGCTCCATGGATTCCAGGTGGTGCCGTGCAGGTCGTTGCGCGCATCCCAGCTGAAGGAAAAACACGGCGTGTTGCTGCGCCCGAGCACGATGGCACCGGCTGCGCGCAGACGTGCCACCTGGGGCGCGTCGGCATCGGCGATGTTGTCCTTCAGGGCGACGATCCCGTTGGTCATCGGTTGGCCACGCACGTCGGTGTTGTCCTTGATGACAACGGGAATGCCATGCAAGGGCCCGCTCACGGCTCCCCGCGCCAGGGCGGCATCGGCCTGCTCGGCAGCGCGGAGCGCGGCGGCCTCGTCAACGAAGTTCAATGCGTTGACGACAGGATTCACCACCGCAATGCGACCCAGGCAGCTGCGCGTCAATTCAACCGCGCTGAGCTCCCCGCGGCGCAGCAGCGCGCTCGCGTCGGTGGCCGACAGCGCCCACGCCGGGAGCGAGCCAGGTGACCGCAGCGACAGGGGCGGCACCTGCGCCGCAGCGGGCACCATGCCCCCGGTGCCGGCCATCGCGCCCGATGCCGCTGCGGCAGCGAGGAACTGCCTGCGATTGAAAGTGGGCATGTCATGGCCTTGGCAGGAGGGGAGCGTTCAGCCTGCGCTACTGGTCGGATGGAGCCCAGAGGCGGCCGCGTCGGCCGTCGCAAGCGGCGCGCGCGCTGCCGCCGACACATCCCGATACACGATGACATCCCGGCGCAAGCCCTTGCACGGAAAGGGTTCCGGCCGCTATCTCGGGGCTGTCCTGCGGTGGTAAACGCTTGGCACATACGGTCTTCGCATGGCGCCCCCTACACTCGCCGGTCATGTACAGGGCGGGACTATTCATGGTGGGACGTATCGCAATGGGCACGGCCGTTGGCCTGGTCCTGGTTATGTTGGCCGGCTGCAAGGGCGAACCGCAGGCGGCGCGCCGCCAGGGCGCCGATGTGCCGGTCACCGCGCAGGTCGTGGAATCGGCCGCGTGGAGCGATACGTTGCAGGCCCTCGGCACGGCCAAGGCGCGCGAATCGGTGACCATCACCGCCAAGGTCAGCGAAATCATCGAGCGGGTGCACTTTGAAAGCGGCCAGCAGGTGGCCGCCGGCACGCCGCTGGTGACCCTGCGCGGGTTGGCCCAGCAGGCCGCGCTGACCCAGGCCCAGGCGACCTTCGCTGAAGCTGACCAACTGTACAAGCGTCAGCGTGAACTGGCCCAGCAGCGGCTGGTGGCCAGTTCCACCTTGGATACCCAGAAAGCGATCCGCGACAGCGCCGAAGCGCGCGTGGCCGAAATGCAGTCCGAGATCGGTGATCGCAGCGTGCGCGCACCGTTTGCCGGCGTCCTCGGCATCCGCCAGGTCAGCCCTGGTTCGCTGGTGACGCCCACCACGGCGATCGCCACGCTGGACGATATCCAGCGCATGCACGTGGATTTCCAGGTGCCCGAAGCGGAGCTTTCTTCGCTGGCCAACGGCAACAAGGTTGAAGCCACCAGCGTGGCGTGGCCCGGACGCACCTTCGAGGGCGAGGTCACCACTATCGACGCCCGCGTCGACCCGTCCACCCGCGCGGTTACCGTGCGCGCCGACTTCGCCAACGGCGACCACGCGCTGCGCCCAGGCATGCTGCTGGACGTGCGCATCTACCGTCCCGAGCGGCAGGCGCTGGTGGTGCCGGAAATCGCCGTGGTGCAGGTCGGCCGTGACTCCTTCGTGTACCGCCTGAAGGCCGACAGCACCGTAGAGCGCGCCGACGTGGTGACCGGTGCCCGTCGCGCCGGCGTGGTCGAACTGAAGCAGGGCATCCAGGCCGGTGAGCGCATCATCGTGGATGGCACCGGCAAGCTGCGCCCCGGACTGAAGGTGGACGCCCGCGCGGTGCCGCCGGTGGATGCCCCGGAACCGGAAACGCTGCCGCCGCCAGCGGCCACGCCCGCATCAGACGTGCCCGTCGTACCGGCCGGTAACGGCGGATGAAGCTCTCCAACATCTCCATCCAGCGGCCGGTGTTCGCCGTGGTGATGAGCCTGCTGCTGATCGTGCTGGGCATCATGTCGTTCACCCGGCTGACGCTGCGCGAGCTGCCGGCCATCGATCCCCCGGTGGTGTCGGTATCGGTGGACTATCCCGGCGCATCGGCGGCGGTCATCGAAAGCCGGGTCACCCAGGTGCTGGAAGATTCCCTGTCGGGCATCGAAGGCATTGACATGATCAACGCGCGCAGCACCAATGGCCGGGCGCAGATCAGCCTGGAGTTCACCAGCAACCGCGATATCGAGGCGGCCGCGAACGATGTGCGCGATGCCGTCAGCGGCGTGGCCGACCGCATGCCCGACGAGGCGCGTGCGCCGGAGATCGAGAAAGCCAACAGCGACGACGAGGCCATCATCTGGTTCAACCTGTCGTCCTCGAGCATGGACACCCTCGCGCTCAGCGACTATGCCGAGCGCTATGTCGTGGACCGCTTTGCCAGCCTGGACGGCGTATCGCAGGTGCGCATCGGTGGGCGGCAGCGCTATGCCATGCGCATCTGGCTGGACCGCGACCAGCTGGCGGCACGCGGCTTGACCACCGGCGACGTAGAGGCCGCGCTGCGCAACGAGAACGTGGAGCTGCCCGCCGGCCGCATCGAATCGGCCGACCGTGATTTCACCCTGCGCGTGGAGCGCAACTACGTGAAGCCGGAAGACTTCGCGACCATCCCGCTGGGCAAGGGCAGCGATGGCTACGTGGTGCGCATGGGCGACGTGGCGAAGATCGAGCTGGCCTCGGCCGAACGCCGTGCCTATTACCGCAGCAACGGCGAGCCGGGCGTGGGCCTGGGTATCGTCAAGACCTCTACCGCCAATGCACTGGACGTGACCCGCCTGGCACGTGCGCAGGCCGATCTCATCGCCGAAACCCTGCCGCAGGGCACGCAGATCGCGGTGACCTTCGACAACACCACCTTCATCGAAGCAGCAGTGGACCGTGTCTACGCCACGCTGGTGGAGGCGATGCTGCTGGTGCTGGTAGTGATCTGGTTGTTCCTGGGCAGCTTCCGCGCCGCGCTGATCCCGGCGGTCACCGTGCCGGTCTGCCTGGTGGCTGCGTTCATCGCGCTGTATGCCTTCGATTTCTCGATCAACCTGCTGACCCTGCTCGCGCTGGTGCTGTGCATCGGCCTGGTGGTGGATGATGCGATCGTGGTGGTGGAAAACGTGCAGCGCCGCATCGACCTGGGTGAGCCGCCGCTGGTGGCGTCCAAGCGCGGTACCGCGCAGGTGGCGTTCGCGGTGATCGCCACCACCGCGGTACTGGTCGCGGTGTTCCTGCCGGTCGGCTTCCTGGAAGGCAACACCGGGCGGCTGTTCCGCGAACTGGCCGTGGCGCTGGCCGCGGCCGTGGCGCTGTCGGCGTTCGTGGCGCTGACGCTCACCCCGATGATGGCGTCCAAGCTGCTCAAGCCGCACACCGGCAAGGCCCCGCGGGGCCTGTACGGGGTGATCAACCGCAACCTGGAAAAACTCGCCGGCGGATACGGCAATGTGCTGGACCGGCACGTGGACCGTACCTGGATCTATCTGCTGGTGATGGCGGCCACGCTGGTTGCCAGCTGGTTGCTGATCAAGCACCTGCCCTCGGAACTTGCCCCGGCCGAGGACCGAGGCTCGTTCCAGATCATGATCGACGGGCCTGAAGGCGCCGGTTTCGATTACACGGTTGGCCAGGTGCAGGAAGTGGAAGCGATCGTGGCCCGCCACGTTGGCGAGGACCGCCCGATCATCCGCGCCAATCCGCGCGTGCCGGGCGGCTGGGGGTCCAGCGAGGAAATGCACACCGGCCGCATCAGCGTGTTCCTGCAGCCGTGGCGCGAGCGCTCCACCTCCACCCCGGAAGTGGCCGATGAACTGCAGAAGGACCTGGATGCGGTGCGTGGCGTGCGCGTGCGCACCCAGGTCGGCGGCGGCCTGGTGCGCGGTGGCGGGCAACCGTTCCAGATCGTGCTCGGTGGCCCGGAATATGCGGAGATCGCCCAGTGGCGCGACCGCATCCTGCTGCGCATGGCCGACAACCCCGGCCTGGTCGGCGCGGACTCGGACTACAAGGAAACCCGCCCGCAGATGCGGGTGAACATCGACCGCCAGCGCGCCGCCGACCTGGGCGTGCCGGTGACGGCGATTGGTTCGGCGCTGGAGACCATGATGGGCTCGCGTCGGGTGACCACCTTCGTCGACAACGGCGAAGAATACGACGTGCTGGTGCAGGCCGGCCGCGATGGACGCGCGACCCCGGCCGACCTGGCCGCGATCCGCGTGCGCTCCAGCTCCGGCGAGCTGGTGCCGTTGTCCAACCTGGTCACCCTGAGCGAAGTGGCCGAAGCGGGTTCGCTGAACCGGTTCAACCGCCTGCGCTCGATCACCATCAGCGCCGGGCTGGCGCCAGGCTATCCGCTGGGCGAAGCCATCGCCTGGGCACAGGGTGTCACCCGTGAGGAACTGCCGCAGCATGCGCAGATCAGCTGGAAAGGCGAGTCCCGCGAATACCAGAGTTCCGGCGGGGCGGTACTGCTGACCTTCGCCATGGCCCTGCTGGTGGTGTACCTGGTATTGGCTGCGCAGTTCGAAAGCTTCATCCATCCGCTGACCATCATGCTGACCGTGCCACTGGGCGTGCTCGGTGCGCTGGTCGGGCTGTGGATGAGCGGGGGCACGGTGAACCTGTTCAGCCAGATCGGCATCGTCATGCTGGTGGGCCTGGCGGCGAAGAACGGCATCCTGATCGTGGAGTTCGCCAACCAGCTGCGCGATGAAGGGCGCACGGTGCGCGAAGCGATCATCGAGTCGGCGCGGGTGCGCCTGCGGCCGATCCTGATGACCTCCATCGCCACGGTGGTCGGTGCGATCCCGCTGGTGGTGGCCGGCGGACCGGGTTCGGCCAGCCGCGGCACCATCGGCGTGGTGATCATTTTCGGGGTGACCCTGTCCACGTTCCTGTCGTTGTTCGTGGTGCCGGCGTTCTACGCAAGGCTGGCCCCGTTCACGCGTTCGCCTGAAGCGGTGGCGCGCGAGCTGGAGCAGCAGGAGAAGGACACCCCATCGGTGGGTGGCCATGCCTGAGCAGGCTGCCAACGAGGGCGGCGTCGGGGTCGGATCCCTTGCCCAGAGGGAACGGGCTCTGACCCCGCCCTTGCAAGGCAACGGATTCGTCCTGCGCCCCTGGCGCAGTGATGACCTGCAGTCGCTGCTGCATCACGCCAACGACGCGGACGTCTCGCGTGGGCTGCGTGACCGCTTCCCGTATCCGTACACCCGAGAGGATGGCGAAGCCTTCCTGGGCGGGCGCGTACTGGCCCCAGGCACGCTGAACCTGGCCATCGAGATAGAGGGCCAGGCCTGTGGCAGCGTTGGCGCCCAGCAGGGCGTGGCCGAGCGCGGGCATACTGCGGAACTGGGCTACTGGCTCGGCCAGGCTCATTGGGGGCAGGGCCTGATGACCGCTGTGGTCGGCCTGTTCGCGCCCTGGGTGATGGATGAGCTTGGCCTGTTCAGGCTGCAGGCCACGGTCGTCGACTTCAACCTGGGCTCGGCCCGGGTACTGGAAAAGAACGGTTTCCAGGAGGAGGGCGTGGAGCGCTGCGCCGTCTACAAGCGCGGCGTCCTGCATGACCTGCGCCGCTTCGCCCGGGTACGCAGCCAGCTTCCGTAACAGGCTGCCGGGCACGGCCCGGCGCTACCGTGGGGGGCACGGTCATTGCCGGTAGTGCCGGGCCATGCCCGGCGGATAACACGCCCCCACATCCGGCGCTATCGCAGCGCCCTTCGATCAGGGAGAATCGACCGGTCCCTTCCAGCCGACGGGACGTCCCTTGTTCCGCCGACTGGAGAGAGCGCGTGGAAGTAACCGTACATTTCATCAACAGCATCATCTGGAGCAAGGCACTGATCTTCATGTGCCTGGCCGCCGGCCTGTATTTCAGCGTCCGCACCCGTTTCATGCAGATACGCGGCTTCTTCGAGATGTGCCGGCTTACCGTGGCCGGTGAAAAATCCGATGCCGGCGTCTCCTCGTTCCAGGCCCTGGCCATGTCGATGGCCGGTCGCATGGGCATCGGCAACATCGCCGGCGTGGCCACCGCCATCGCCTTCGGCGGTCCCGGTGCGATCTTCTGGATGTGGGTGATGGGCTTCCTCGGTGCGTCGACTTCGTATGTCGAGTGCACCCTGGCGCAGATCTACAAGACCAAGGACGCCGAAGGCCGCTACCGCGGTGGCCCGGCGTACTACATCGAAAAGGCGATGGGCCTGAAGTGGTACGCGATGGCCTTCGCGCTGGCCACGATCGTCGCCGCCGGCTTCCTGATGCCCGGCGTGCAGGCCAATGCGATCGCCGACAGCATCATCAACGCCTGCCGCGGCGGTGCCCTGTGTGGCCCGCTGGATGGCCAGGCCTTCGGCATGGACCAGGTGCAGGCGCTGAAGCTGGGCATCGGCGTGGTGGTCGCGGTGCTGCTGGCGGTGGTGATCTTCGGCGGCGTCAAGCGCATCGCCAACTTCGCCGAGATCGTGGTGCCGTTCATGGCCGCCGGCTTCATCATCATGGCCATCGTGATCATGATCATGAACGCCGATCAGGTGCCGGTGATGTTCAACACCATCTTCAGCAGCGCCTTCGGTACCCACGCAGCGTTCGGCGCGATGATCGGCCTGGCGGTGGAGTGGGGCGTCAAGCGCGGTATCTATGCCAACGAAGCCGGCCAGGGTACCGGCCCGCACGCGGCGGCCGCTTCGGAGGTCTCGCACCCGGCCAAGCAGGGCTACGTGCAGGCGTTCGCGATCTACTTCGACACCATGATGGTGTGCACCGCCACCGCCTTCCTGATCCTGGCCAGCGGCACCTACAACGTGTACTCGCCGGTCGCCGGCGCCGAGCCGATCTTCCAGGGCCTGAAGGGCATCGCCGAGGGTGCCGGCTATGCGCAGGCCGGCGTGGAAGCGGTGCTGCCGGGCTGGGGCGCTTCGTTCGTGGCCATCGCGATCTTCTTCTTCGCCTTCACCACGATCATGGCCTATTACTACATGGCCGAAACCAACCTGACCTACCTCAACAACAACGCCAAGCGTCCGCTGACGGTGCTGTTGCTGCGCCTGGGCATCATCGGCATGGTCATCTTCGGCGCGTTCCACAACGCACAGCTGGCCTGGGCGCTGGGCGACATCGGCGTCGGCCTGATGGCCTGGCTGAACATCGTGGCGATCCTGATCGTGCAGAAGCCTGCCATGATCGCCCTGCGTGATTATGAGCGGCAGAAGAAGCTGGGCCTGGACCCGACCTTCGACCCTGTCGCACTGGGCATCAAGAATGCCGATTTCTGGCAGAAGAAACAGGAAGCAGCGTAAGTGAACAACCCCTGGAACAACCGTCGTCCGTCCGCGCGTCCGCCGCGCGCCACCCCGCTGCCGCGCACCGATGCGCCGGCAGCGCCGGCGGCACGTGGCAATGGCGACGAACTGCGCCTGTTCGGCGTCAATGCCGTGCTGGCCGCCTTCAACCAGCGTCCGCAGGCGGTCCGCAAAATCTACCTGCTGGAAGGGCTGATTCCGCGCATGCAGCCGCTGCTGAAGTGGTGCGTGGCCAACCGGATCGGCTACCGCGTGGTGGAAGACGGGGACCTGAACAAGCTGTCCGGCACCACCCACCATGAAGGCGTGGTGGCCGATGTACAGCGCGCACCGGTGCTGGAGCTTTCGCAGTGGCTGCAGCAGCTGCCGCAAGGCCCGGTGCTGGCGCTATGGCTGGACGGGGTGGGCAACCCGCACAACCTCGGCGCGATCCTGCGCTCGGCCGCGCACTTCGGTGCCGGTGGGCTGCTGCTGGCCGAAGGCAGCACGCTGGGCATTTCCGGTGCGGCCGCGCGCGTGGCCGAAGGCGGTGCCGAGGCGGTGCCGCTGGTGCAGCTGCCGGCCACCGCCGATGCCATGGCGCAGCTGCGCCAGGCCGGCTTCAGCCTCGCTGCCACCCTGGTCGATGGCGGCAGCAACGTATTCGCTGCCGAACTGCCGCAGCGGCTGGTCTACGTGATGGGCGCCGAAGCCGAAGGCATGGACCGGGCCCTGGCCGCGGCGTGTGACCTGCAGGTGTCGATCCCCGGCAGCGGGGCGGTGGAAAGCCTCAACGTGGCGTCGGCAACGGCCGTGTTGCTGGCCCAGTGGGCACGTTCCCGCATTGCCTGACCCCACAACTGTCTTTCATCCCATGGCCGGCGGCCGAAGTGGCCAGCACGCTGTAGGCGCGGCATCGCATCGTCTCTCCAATGCGATGTCGTTGGCCGGTGCATCCACAGGGTGCCGCCCATCGCGTGGGATGGGTCGCTGCGGCAGCCCGGCCGACTCCACGGCCGGGCTCTTTTACGCCTGGCGGCATCAGCCGTCGTTGGCGGCAGCATCCAGTGACGCCAGTGAAAGACTCACCGGCACGCCGTTGAGCAGCAGGAAACCGGCATCGAACGGCGTCAGCACTACCTGCAGGCAGGCCACGTCGTTGCAGCTCCGGGGCGAGGGATAGCGTGCAAGCCACACCGTCATGCCGCTGCGCCTGAAATTGTCATGCAGGTGGTGGATCCGCCCGCCGAGCGACCCTGCGACGGGGACCATCGTGCGGCCGAAAGGCACTTTCTCGAATCCGCCCCTGGCGAGGATCTCCTGGATGTTCTGGATGCCGTACGGGCGCTGCGGTGCTTGCTGCATGCCCAGCAGCCCCTCGTGGTGCGGCAGGCCGCGCGCTGCGGCGCCCTCGCTGCGGCGGCCGGACCAGGCCGTGAACTCGTGCGCTTTCAGCAGGGCACGCAGGGCCCGCGTGGCGGCGTGCTCGCAGGTGAACCCCGCACCTGCGGTCACCCGCAAGGCGGTCGCCGCCGTGGTCTCCACGCAGGCCAGGTAGGTCGGGACCGTGCCCCTGCCGCTGATGTCGAACAGGTGCACCGGGTGACCCTCGCGTTGCCGGACCAGCTCCCACAGGCTTCGGATCTGCGGCGGCAGGGTGCCCATGTCCACCTGGCGCAGGTAGCGTTGCTGGCGCAGTGCAAGCCCCTGCACGGCGAACATGCCCGCTGCCATCCGTTCCTGCGCGGCCAGCAGGCCCAGCAGCAGGGCTTCCTCCTGCGTGGGTGCGGCGGCGATGCTGTGCGTGCTGCCGTAGCGACGCAGCAGGTGGTAGTCAAAATCGTCCTGCGACGCGCCCGCGTCCGTTCCGGTACCGCACTGGAACGTCGGATGCAGCAGGACCACCGGTACCGCCAGAGTGCGTTCGCTGCCCAGTTCCTGCAGGGAGACGATGGCCATGCGGCGCTCCGGCTGCTCGGCCAGGATCGGCACCAGGTCGCCCAGGGCGACGTCGACGCCCGGCAGTGCGAGATAGTCGGCCACCCTGCACGCGTCCAGTTTCGAGCTCCGCCAATGGGTGGCATGGATGATCTGCGCAATGGCCGCGTACATGCCTGAACGGGTCGCCTGCGCGGGGTCGGCGCCCACGCCGCACCGTTCGATGTCGTGCCCGACCCACGCGGCACTGTCCAGCTGGATCATGTGCAGGTGCAGTCCCTGCTCCTGCACGCGGATGTCTTCCAGCGGCACGTGCAAGGCGCGGATGAAGCCGCGTCCGAGGGTGTTGGCGGCGGCGTTGGGCGTTGCGGATTCCAGCGCCTCTACATCCACGAGGGCAGTGGAGGCCGTGGGCAAGGGACGTGCGTTCATCGTAGGACAGCTCCTTGGTTGCAGTGCTGCTGCATCGCGCCGGACGCCGCGTCGCGGGAAACGATGAGCGTCAGGACGGTGCCGGAAGGCGGGCAGCGGGGCCGCATGTGGCAGGGCGATGCTGGTCCCAAGGACCTGTCGCAGGGGGCTGCCGGCGCCGTCCATTCAGGAGGGGTTTGCCAATGTGCGCGTCAGCAGCGTGCGTAAGGCGACAACCGCGTTCCATTGCGGTGCGGGAAGGGCCGGGAGGGTCAGGATTCCGGCTGCTGATGCTGCGCGAAATCTGATTGGTGCGTAGGCAATGACGCAGATCCGCCCCGCCTCGATCGCGCCATGTCCCCCGCCGGCGCATCCCTGCTTCCGCGCCACTTTCACAGTTTTCCTCATTGTTGGGTCTTCCTGAACGGGCCAGTGTGGATGCAACCCCTCTGCCTCGTGGAGTTGAGTCGTGAACATTGAATCGATCGTTGGCGCCATCGTCGCCATCGTCTGGAGCCCTTACCTCGTCGCGCTGTGCCTGCTGGGTGGCCTGTACTTCAGCATCCGCACGCGTTTCATCCAATTGCGCGCGCTACCGGAGATGCTCCGGCTGATGTTCAGGCACCGTGCGTCGGAATCGGGCCTGTCGCCTTTCCAAGCGTTGACCATCTCGCTGTCCAGCCGGGTGGGCGTGGGTAACATCGCCGGCGTCGCGATGGCCATCGCCTTTGGCGGGCCCGGCGCCGTCTTCTGGATGTGGGTGGTGGCATTCTTCGGTGCATCCAGCGCGTTTGTCGAATCCACGCTCGCGCAGATCTACAAGGAGCGCGATGCTCAGGGCCAGTACCGCGGGGGGCCGGCGTACTACATGGAAAAGGGGCTGGGCCAGCGCTGGTACGCGGTGATCTTCGCCATCTGCACGGTGGCCGCCGCCGCGATGCTGGCCGGCACCCAGTCCAATGCGATCGCCAGTGCGCTGAACGAAGCGTGGGAGGTGCCCCTGCAGGCCAGCGCGGTCGGTGTGATCGTGCTGCTGGCACTGATCGTCTTCGGCGGCGTGCGTCGTATCGCCGCCGTCACCCAGTGGATCGTGCCCCTGATGGCCGCCGCCTACCTGCTGGTGACCCTGGTGGTGATGCTGCTGAGCTACGAGCGCATTCCGGAAGTGATCTCGCTGATCGTGCGCAGTGCCTTCGGCGTCGATGCCACGTTCGGCGCGATGATCGGCGTGGCGATCCAGTGGGGCGTCCGCCGCGGCGTGCTGTCCAACGAAGCCGGCATGGGCAGTGGTGCCCACCCGGCGGCGGCGGCCGAGGTCTCCCATCCGGTCAAGCAGGGCCTGGTGCAGGCGTTTTCGGTTTACGTCGACACCATGGTGGTGTGCAGCGCGACGGCCTTCCTGATCCTGTCCACCGGCATGTACAACGTGTATGACCCGGCAGTGGGCGGTGTTCCGGACGAGACCCGGATGCTGCTGGCCAACCTGCCGGGCATGGAGGCCGGGCCGCGCTTCGTGCAGCATGCGGTGGAATCGGCGCTGCCAGGCTTCGGCAAGTCGTTCGTGGCGCTGGCGATCCTGCCCTTCGCCTTCACCACCATCCTGGCGCTGTACTACATGGGCGAGACCAACGTAAGTTACCTGTGCCGCAACAAGCCGGCGGAATGGGTCGTCAACAGCTTCCGCGTGCTGTTCCTGGCGCTGGTCGCCTACTCGGCCATCAACAGCGCCACCATTGCCTGGACCCTGGGGGACATCGGCGTGGGCATGATGAGCTGGCTCAACATCATCGCCATCCTGCTGCTGCACAAGCCGGCACTGGCGGCGCTGCGCGACTACGAAACGAGCCGCAGGGCGGGCATCGATCCGGTGTTTGAACCTGATCGGCTGGGCATCAAGGGCGCCAGCCTGTGGAACCGCATCAGCAAGACCGCCGGCTGAACGCCATTGCGCCCGGGTCCGCCCGGGCGCAAGGGACTGGGCGCTTATTCGCCCGGCGGTACGGTCGCCTTGGCTTCGCTGCCGAACCTGCCATCGGCGTCGGCGGCCAGGTAGGCGAACACGGTGTAGGCGGCAACGTTCTGCGCCAGCGCCTTCGGGTCGATCTTGTCCAGCGTGTCGTCGGCGGTGTGGTGCAGGTTGAAGTAGTCCGTTCCATCCTGCGCCAGCCAGGCCCAGGCGCCGCCCTTGGCGGCGAGCGGGCCGATATCCGGGCCCGGGCCGCCCTTGTCGGCGACGTATTCGATGCCCAGCGGCTTCAGAACTTCGGCGATCTGGCGGGTCGCATCGCGTGATCCTTCCGGGTTCGGCGATCCGGTATTGAACGCATAGATGCGGCCGGCACCAAAGTCGCTCTCGGCTGCAAGCTGGTGCAGCACGATGTCCTTGGAATGCGCTTCGGCATACGCCTTGCCGCCGTACAGGCCCTGTTCCTCGTTGGCGAAGGCGACCACGCGGATGCTGCGCTTGGGCGCCTGCTTCAACTGGCCGATCAGGTGCCCCGCGGCCATGGTGATGCCTACGCCGGCCGCGTCATCGATGGCGCCGGTGCCCAGGTCCCAGGAATCCAGGTGGCCACCGATCACCACCACTTCCTTCGGCAGCGTGCGCCCGGTGATTTCACCGATCACGTTGTAGGACGTGGCCGTGCCATCCCAGCCGCAATCCAGCGCCAGGCTGACGGTGGTGGCACCGCGCGCGACCAGGCGCGCCAGCTGGTCGGCATCGGGCACGGACAAGGCGGCCGACGGCACCGGGGTCAGCCCGTCGTCGTAGCGGGTGATGCCGGTATGCGGCACGCGGTGCGAATCGGTGCCCGCCGATCGCATCAGGAAGCCGACGGCGCCCTTGCGGATCGCCTCGGACGGCCCCTTGCTGCGGATCGCGCCACCGCGCCCGTAGTCGCGGCCATCGCGGAACGGCAGCATCTGGTAATCGACGAAGGCGATCTTGCCCTGCAGCGAGCCGGCCGGTGCGGCCTGCAGCGCGGCCAGGTCGGCAAAACGCACGACCTCGGCCTGCACCTTGCCGCCCGGGCTGCCGCCCAGTGCGGTGATCGCCAGCGGCTGCGCATGCGCCCCGACCACGGCGGCATGTTCGCTACGGCGTTCCCACTTGGGGAAGGTCACCGGTTCCTTCCATACCTTGTCGAAACCCAGCGTCTTGAAGCGAGCCTCGGCCCAGGCCACGGCGCGGGCATCGGCTTCGCTGCCGGCGATGCGCGGGCCCACTTCGGTGGTCAGCGATTCCACCACCTTCCAGCCGGTGTCATCGGCCAGTGCCTGCTCACGCAGCTGGGCGGCGGTATCCAGCGAAGCCGGGGGCAGGGTGGTGATGCGCGGTGCGGCGAACGCCGGCGAGGCGAGCAGGGCAAGGGAAGAGGCGATGGCAAGAACGCGGCGGCGCATGGAGAGGACTCCGGCAGGGGGCATAAGCGTCTGAGCTTAGCAGCGTCATTGCCGGGTGCATGGGCCCTAGGTCATGCCCATCGGAAATGACCAGAACCGGACAGATGGAGCAAAGGTCACCTGCAGAAGGGGCCAGGTTCCTTCAACGCGAAGGGACCTGACCCCGGTGTCGCATATGGCAGGGGCTCAGCCCTGCGGGGCGGACAGCTTGTCGCGGATTTCGCGCAGCAGCAGGACTTCTTCGCTCGGGCCCTTCGGCGCGGCTTCCTTCTTCTTCGACAGGCGGTTGATGCCCTTGATCACCAGGAAGATGGCGAAGGCCACGATCACGAACTGGATGACCGTATTGATGAAATCACCGTAGCCGATCACCACCGCCGGGATCTCCGCCCCATCGGCCGCGATGCGTGCCGGCGCCAATGTCCACACCAGGTCGGAGAAATCCACCTGGCCGATCACCCAACCCAACGGCGGCATGATGATCTTTTCCACCAGCGCAGTGACGATCTTGCCGAAGGCCGCGCCGATGACCACACCGACGGCCAGGTCGATGACGTTGCCACGCGTGGCGAATTCCTTGAACTCAGTGATGAATCCCATTGAGGTCTCCTGAAAAAGTGGGGTAATCGCGTTAAAGGCTAACGCAGCCTATGTCAGCCCGCGATGACGCCATGGCGCTCGCCGACGTTCTCCAGACGCGCACTGAAACGGTCGCCGGGCTTCAATGCGGCCACGCCGGCCGGCGTGCCCATGAACACCAGGTCGCCCGCGCGCAGGCGCCACAGCTGGGACAGCTCATGCAGGATTTCCGGTACGTTCCAGATCATCTGGTCCAACAGCGATTGCTGGCGCACTTCGCCATTGATTTCCAGTGACAGGTTGAGTGCGGCCAGGTCACCCACTTCACCGGCATGCACGATCTCGCTGATCGGCGCGGACGCATCGAATCCCTTCGCGGTGTCCCAGGGATGGCCCTTCTGCTTGGCCGCCGCCTGCAGGTCGCGGCGGGTCAGGTCCAGGCCGACGGCATAGCCGTAGACCAGCGACAGCGCCTGCTCGACCGGCAGCACGCCCTCAGGCGCATCCACGCCGATCGCCACCACCAGTTCCACTTCGTGGTGCAGGTCGCTGGTGGCGGGCGGGTAGGGGATCACATCGTCATGGCCGACCACGATGGCATCGGCCGGCTTGCTGAAGAACATCGGTTTGCCGCGTGCCGCTGCATCCGGCACCGCCGCCCCCATTTCCTTGGCGTGGTCGGCGAAGTTGCGGCCCACGCAATAGATGCGGTGCACCGGGAAGGTGCCGCCGCCGACTACCGGGATGCGGGGAATGGGCTGGGCAGGAATTACATCGGTCATGCGCACGTCCTAACGATCAGGTCGTCGCAGTGTAGCGCCGGTCGCGTTCGGTAAGGCTGGTCGGGCCGGTAGCGCCGAGCCATGCTCGGCGAGCGCAGCGGGAGGGGCCTGGCGACCAGCGATCACCACTACCAAGGCAAAGGGTATGACGACCAGCGGTCGTCACTACCAAATCAAACGCCAGGCCGGGAAGACCCGATCAGTGCGTCGGCAACGCCGGCTTGCGCACCACGCGGTACTCGCCTTCCACCACGTTGGCATCGACCGCCCGTGCGGGCGCCTTGCGCTGGGCCAGCAGCTTCCAGGCCAGGCCGGCCATGATCATCGCCGCGCCCACGAACACGCCGACGAACACCATGACGCCCAGGATGGCGACGCCAAGCAGGCCCACCGCGACGCGCACCAACGGATGACGCGGCTTGCGCGGCGCAAACAGGGTGCGGAACTGGGCGAACTGGAAGGTGCGGTTGATCATCGGTAACTCACTTTGCTGAAATCAGCGAACCAACAGTATCGGGGCGATGCTTTGCCCGGTGAGTGAAAAAATCGTTAATTTGCCGCCGTGTTCATTGCATATCAAGGACTTGCGTTCATGCGGCAGCCAGCCATATCTCCAGCCATGCGACAATTGGATTTATTCCAGCTCCAGAGTCAGAAATGTCCGAACAGCCGCTGATCGCCCTCGACAACGTTACCGACGGCGGCTTCGCCGAGGTCGAGGTGCTGCTTGAAGGCGATGCGGAATCGCTGGTGATCCATCGTGATGGCGATGGCGTGCGTGGCTTCCTCAACATCTGCCCGCATGCCGGGCGACGGCTGGACTGGGCGCCGGGGCAGTTCCTGAAAAGCCGCGAAGGCCATCTGGTCTGCGCTGCCCATGGCGCCTCCTTCGCGCTGGACAGCGGCGAATGCGTGGCCGGCCCGTGCAAGGGCGACCGGCTGCGAGCCGTGCCGCTGCAGGTACGCGATGGCCAGGTGTTCCTGGCGGGGTAATGGCAGTGCTCGACGGCAGGGCATGACGGCCAGCGGCCGTCAGTACCGGGCCGTCATGTACCCGGCTCAGAACATGATGTTGATCATCGCCACCACCACCAGCGTGTAGATCAACGACAACGGTGCGCCTACCCGCCAGAGTTCGCGCGGGGTGTAGTTGGCCGGGCCGGTGATCATTGAAATCACCGGGTTGGAAGCGGTCATCAGGTTGTTGGACGCCGACAGCGCCACGATCAGCGCGAATGCGGTGGGATTGCCACCGGCCGCCAACGCCAGGTTCACCGCGATCGGCACCATCACGATGGTCGCACCGACATGGCTGATCACCAGCGAGAACGCCGTGGTCAGCAGCGCCAGCGCCACTTCCAGCACCCACAGCGGGATGCCTTCGGGCAGTTTGTCGATGGTGTGCCCGGCCACCCAGGCCGCCGCGCCACTGGAATCCATCGCCCAGCCCAGCGGGATCAGCCCGGCCATCATGAAGATGGTCTTCCAGTTGATCGATGCGTAGGCCTCATCCATGCGCAGCACGCCGGTCAGCAGCATGCCGGCCACGCCGGTCATCAGGGTCAGCGCCACCGGCAGCTTGGAGGTCAGCGCGATCAGGATGGTCAGCGCGAAGATGCTCATCGCGATCTTGAACTTGTGCGGGCGCTGTTCGCCCTTCGGATAGTCGGTGACGATGACGAACTCGCGCCCGCGCGCGGCCTGCGCCAGGTCGGTCCAGATGCTGTGGAAGACCAGCATGTCGCCGGCACGCAGTTGCACCTTGCGCACGTCCTCGCGGATGACCTGCTTGTCGCGGTTGATCGCCAGCAGGCTCAGGCCGCGTTCCTTGCGCAGGCGCAGTTCTGCCGCGCTCTTGCCGATCACATTGGACGTCGGCGGCACCACCGCTTCGGAAATACCGGCGCGGCTGGGATTGAACAGGTCACCGAGGTGCCTGAGCCGCGAGGACATGCGAAGGAACTGGTTCTGCGCGAAATCGCTGACCAGCTGCCGCGAACCCATCACCCCGATCACGCTGCCCACCCAGATGCGCATCTCCGCCGGCGGCGCCAGGCGGGTGTCGTTGCCGGTCTTCAGCGCCAGCAGCAGCGGCGCATCGTGCACGGTTTCGGCCTCGCCCAGGGTCATGCCGACCAACGGGCTTTCGGCGGTGACCACCAGTTCGAAGACATCGCCTTCGATACCGTAGGTCTTGGCGAAGTAACTTTCCGTACGCGCCGGGGTCACCCCGTCATTGGCCAGCGTTTCCTCTTCCACCAGCTTGCGGTTGCCGTAAAAGTGGAAGTACAGCAGCGAAGCCACCAGCAGGGCCACGCCGATCGGCAGCGGGGCGAACATCCGCAGCGGTTCGATGGTGGCCAGGCCGGAGGGCAAGTTGTTGTTGGCCGAAGCCAGCAGATCGTTGAGCAGGATCAGCGGCGAGTTGCCGACCATGGTCAGCGCACCGCCCATCACGATGGCCGCGGCGATCGGCAGCAGCAGGCGCTGCAGGGTGAGCCCGGTGCGCGCGGCGAGCCGCGAGGCGACCGGCAGGTACAGCGCCATCACCGACGGGTTCTGCATGAACGAGGAGTTCAAGCCGGCGATCGCGGTGGTCATGATCAACAGCCGTTGTTCCACCCCATGCCCGCGCCGCAGCAGCCAGGCGGCCAGCCGGTTCAGCGCGCCGGTGCGGTCCAGGCCCGCGCCCAGGATGGTGGTGGCGATGATGCTCATCACCGCGTTACCGGAGAAACCACCGAAGATTTCTTCCGGCGCGATCAGGCCGGTGACGCCCAGCACCACCAGCACCACCAGCGCGACCACGTCGGCGCGGATGCGCTCGAACAGGAACATCGCCATCGTGAAACCGACCAGCCCGAGGACGAGCTTCATGTCGGTGGTCAGCGTCAGCGCGGTTTCCATGGGGGGCGCGGTCCGGTCGGTGTCAGGAGGTCAGGTGCGGTCGTACAACAGGTCCCAGACGCCGTGGCCAAGCTTCTGGCCGCGGGTCTCGAAATGGGTCTGCGGCCGCCATTCCGGACGCGGCACATGGCCGCGCGGGCCGGCCCGGTTGACCAGCCCGGCGGTGGCGTCGAGCACGTCCCACATCTGCTCGGCGTAGTCTTCCCAATCCGTGGCGCAGTGCAGGCGGCCACCGGGGCGCAGCTTGCGCACCAGCAGTTCGGCGAAAGCCGGCTGCAGCAGGCGACGCTTGTTGTGGCGCTTCTTGTGCCACGGATCGGGGAAATAGATGCGCACTTCGTCCAGCGCACCGTCGGCGATTTCCTTCTCCAGTACTTCCACTGCGTCGTGGTGGTACAGCCGGACATTGTCGACGTTGTCATCGGCCAGCGCGTTCAACAGCCGGCCCACGCCGGGTGCGTGCACTTCGATGCCGATGTAATCGCGGCTCGGATCCTGCTGGGCAGCGAAGCGCAGGGCCACGCCATTGCCGAAGCCAATCTCCATCACTTTGTGCGCATCACGGCCGAAGGTGGCGGCCAGGTCACGCACGTCGCCGCTGAAATCCAGACCGAAGCGCGGCCAGCGCTCATCGAACGCGCGCTGCTGGGCCGGGGTGAAGCGGCCCTGGCGGAGCACGAAGCTGCGGATCTCGCGGCGTCCTTCATGGACGGTGAACGGTTTGGCCGGGGCCTTGGAGCCGGTACTGGAAAACGGGTCGGTCATCAGCCGATCAATCCATCAATGGGGGAAGAGGCGCTGGCATAGCGCTTGCGCGGGATGCGGCCGGCCAAGAAGGCCTCGCGGCCGGCTTCGACCGCCTTGCGCATCGCGCTGGCCATCAGCACCGGGTGGCGCGCGCCGGCAATGGCGGTGTTCATCAGCACGCCGTCGCAGCCCAGTTCCATCGCGATGGCGGCGTCGGACGCGGTGCCGACGCCTGCATCCACGATGATCGGCACCTTGGCGTCTTCGATGATCTGCAGCAGGTTGTACTTGTTCTGGATGCCCAGCCCGGAGCCGATCGGCGCGGCCAGCGGCATCACCGCCGCGCAGCCGATCTCTTCCAGGCGCTTGGCCAGGATGGGGTCGTCGGAGGTGTAGACCATCACTTCGAAGCCGTCTTTCACCAGCATCTCGGCGGCCTTCAGCGTGGCGACCACGTCCGGGTACAGCGACTTCTGGTCGCCCAGCACTTCCAGCTTGGTCAGGTTGTGGCCATCGAGCAGCTCACGCGCCAGCCGGCAGGTGCGCACCGCGTCTTCGGCGGTATAGCAGCCGGCGGTGTTGGGCAGGATGGTGAAGCGGTCCGGCGGCAGCACGTCCAGCAGGTTCGGTTCGCCCGGGTTCTGCCCGATGTTCGTGCGGCGGATGGCGACGGTGACGATCTGCGCGCCGGCGGCTTCGGTGGCCGCGCGGGTTTCGTCCAGATCCTTGAACTTGCCGGTGCCGGTGAGCAGGCGCGAGGCGTAGGTCTTGCCGGCAATGACCAGCGAATCAGAAGGGGCGTGATGGTTCATGACGCGATTATCGCATGGGGTAACCAATGCAGGGGCTGCAGGAAGCGGTGGCGCCAAGCCATGCTCGGCGGATCCCACGGCGGCAGGCGTCACCCACCGCCCAGCGCATGCACGATCTCCACCACGTCGCCGTCGGATAGCACGTGCGTGGCATGCAGGCTGCGGGTGATGATCTCGCTGTTCACTTCCACCGCCACGCGGCGTTCAAGCAGCTGCTCGCGCTGCAGCAGGTCCTGGACGGTGGCGCCGGGGGCGAGGGTGCGGGCTTGGCCGTTGAGCTGGATGTTCATGTCGCCATTGTCGCCGATGCGCCTCCCGCAGGCAGGCCTTGCCTGACAGATAACGTGCATCGTCCCCCCGGAAGCAGCTTCAGGCGACAATACATGCCGCGGCGCAGCGTGACTTTGCCTGTGCTGATGAAACCATTGCACCGTGCGCTGGCGTATTGCCGGCGCTTGATCCCACAGGAGTTTCCCCATGTTGTCCAGTAAACGCCCCGTCCGCACGCTGATCGCCGCTGCGCTCGCCCTTGCCGCCCTGCCGGCCATGGCCGCCGAGCCGGCGTTCAACCGCACGGTGTTCTTTGGCGACAGCCTGACCGACAGCGGCTACTTCCGTCCGCTGCTGCCCGCCGCGGTGCAGCCGGTGACCGGCAAGTTCACTACCAACCCGGCCTGGGTATGGGCCGAACACGTGGCCGACTACTACGGCACCAACGCCACCCCGAACGGCAACGGCCAGAGCGGTGACAACTACGCTGCCGGTGGCGCCACGGTGGCCACCGATGTCGTCGGCCCGCTCGGTCCGACCCCGTCGCTGGCCACCCAGGCCAGCCGCTACCTCGCCGCCAATGGCGGCAAGGCCGATCCGAATGCGCTGTATACGGTGTGGGGTGGCGCGAACAACCTGCTCGGCATCACCACGCCGGCGCAGGCACCGGCGGTGATCGGCGCGGCGGTGACCAGCCAGATCGGCATCGTCGGCAGCCTGCAGGCGGCAGGCGCCAAGTACGTGGTGGTGCCGAACCTGCCCGACATCGGCCTGACCCCGATGGCGCGTGCCGGCGGCCCGGCCGCGGTGGCGCAGTACACCGCCGTGGCCACTGCCTACAACAACGCGCTGTATGGCGGCCTGACCCAGGCAGGCATCGAGTTCATCCCGCTGGATACCTTCACCATCCTGCGTGAAATCGTCGCCTCCCCGGCCACCTACGGCTTCCGCAACGTGACCAACGCGGCGTGCACCGTGGCTTCGTCGGTCACCTGCAACCCGACCAGCCTGGTGGCCCCGGATGCGGCCACCGCCTACGTGTTCGCCGATGGCATCCATCCGTCCGCGGCCACCCACGAGATGCTAGGCCAGTACGCCATTTCGGTGCTGGAAGCCCCGCGCCTGCAGCAGGTGCTGACCCATTCGGCACAGACCATCGGCCGTTCGCGTGCCGACCAGGTCAGCCTGCACCTGGGCGGTGCACCGGCCGATGGCCTGTCGTGGTGGGGCGGCGTGCGTGGCGACATGCAGCGTTACGACCACGCCGATCTGTACGACGGGCTGGCGCCGGCCGGCCTGTTCGGCATCGACTGGGCGCGTGATGGCATGGTCGTCGGCGGCTTCGCCGGCTACGGCCGCATGGATGCCGATTTCGGCAACAGCCAGGGTGACTTCACCCAGTCCGACACCACCGTGGGCCTGTTCGCCGGCTGGTATGGCGAGCGTGCGTGGGTGAACGGCCAGGTCAGCTACAGCTGGCTGGACTACGACGTCACCCGCAAGGTGCACCTCGGCCCGGCCACCCGCGAACACACCGGCTCGCCGGAAGGCAGCAACCTGACCGCGGCCCTGAATGCCGGCTACGAGTTCGGCCAGGAAGGCAGCTTCCGCCACGGCCCGGTGGCCGCGGTGATCTGGCAGAAGGTCAAGCTGGACGGCTACCTGGAAAGCAACCCGAGCAGCACCGCGTTGGGCTACAACGACCAGGATGCCGATTCCACCGTGGGCCGCCTGGGTTGGCAGGCGCGCCTGGACGGCGGCAGCATCAAGCCGTACGTGCAGGTCACCTACGACCATGAGTTCGAAGACCGCCAGGACGCCAGCGCCTTCCTGCAGAGCCTGCCGGGCGTGGGCAGCTACCGCGTGCCGGGCCTGAAGTTCGACAAGGACTACGCCACCGCCATCCTGGGTGCGCGCATGGAACTGTTCGGCCTGCAGAGCAACATCGGCCTGAGCGCCACCACGATGCAGAAGAAGTCGATGGACACCTCGATCTTCGCCAGCTTCAGCGGCGCGTTCTGAAGGGAGTGACGGCTTGGTGGGTGACGGCCGTTGGTCGTCACCTTCCGCACGGCGGCGGATTGCGCTTTTCATGGCCCGCCGCCTACACTGTCGCCCTGCGCTGCGGGTGTAGCTCAATGGTAGAGCTGTAGCTTCCCAAGCTACTGACGAGGGTTCGATTCCCTTCACCCGCTCCATCGAGACCACTCAATCGACAACTGTCTGATTGAGCTGGCAATTCGGGCCAACTGATGATTCCGAGCGATGCCCCCTTGAGGTATCGATCGAGGTATCACGCATGCCCACGCCCTTGCTGCTGGCCCGCCCAGCTGGGCTCTACGCACGTTTCTGCGTCCCAACCGACCTCCGTCCAGTCATTGGCACGCCTGAAGGCGTTCTACCTTCCGTGTTCCTCGCCGGGCCATGAGCGGCCCGACAATGAACCCGAAAGGTCCCAGGAAAAGCGGGATCGGCGAAAAGGGGACGGAGGGAATTAAGTCGCTAACCGCACATCAGGCTGATGAGGACTTAATTCCCTCCGTCCCCTTTTACATGCTGCGCGCTATGCTTCGCGCTTCCGTACGGCCCGGCCCCGATGAAACTCGCCATCCTTTCGCGCAACAGCAAGCTGTACTCCACCCGCCGCCTGGTGGAGGCCGCGCGCAGCCGGGGCCACACGGTGCGCGTGCTCGATCCGCTGCGTTGCTACATGCGCATCGCCGCCGACGGCTTCACCATGCATTACAAGGGTCGGCCGATGACCGGCGTGGATGCGGTGATTCCCCGCATCGGCGCGTCGGTGACCCGCTACGGCACCGCCGTGCTGCGCCAGTTCGAACTGATGGGCGCGCGCACGCCCAATCCCTCCGACGCCATCCTGCGTTCGCGCGACAAGCTGCGCGCGCACCAGCTGCTGGCGGCCAAGGGCATCGACATGCCGATCACGGTGTTCGGCGACAACCCGGATGACACCGTCGACCTGCTGTCCATGCTGGGCCCGCCGCCGCACGTGGTGAAGCTCAACGAGGGCACCCAGGGCAGGGGGGTGATCCTGACCGAAAAGGCGAGCGCGTCACGCGGCATCGTCGATGCGCTGCGCGGCCTGTATGCCAACTTCCTGATGCAGGAGTTCATCGGCGAAGCCCAGGGCGCGGATCTGCGCTGCCTGGTGGTCGGTGACCAGGTGGTGGCCGCGATGCAGCGCCAGGCACCGGAAGGCGACTTCCGTTCCAATCTGCACGCCGGCGGCACCGCCCAGCCCGCCAAGGCCAGTCGTGCCGAGGCGCAGGTGGCAGTGAGATCGGCCAAGGCGCTCGGGCTGAGCGTGGCGGGGGTGGACCTGATCCGCTCCGCGCGCGGACCGCTGGTGCTGGAAGTGAATTCCACGCCGGGGCTGGAAGGGGTCGAAGGCGCCTGCAACGTGGATATTGCCGGGCGCATCATCCAGCACGTCGAGAAGATCGTAAGTCGTTGAAATAAAAAGAAATATAATTTATCTTGAAGCGTGAGAGCCCGATTTAACGACCCTTTAATCGCCGCTGACGTATCGTCCATCACACCGCAGCTCTGCCTCATCAGCAGGATCGGTATCGGGATATGAAACTTCAGACCCGGACGGAGACGTCCGGGTCTTTTTTATGCGTTGCCCCAGCCGGCACCCCTGCGCTTGATCGGTCCGACCATCGCTCGTACAGTTGGGTTTCGTTCATGGAGGAAGCACAGATGAAGTCGGTTCTGATTGCAGCATTCGCCGTCGCCTTCGGTGTGACTGGCGCCGCCCACGCCAAGATTGATGCCAAGCCGGCCACCGATGCCGCGCTGGTGCAGTTGGACGTGCAGGAATCGGTCGCCCAGCAGTTGGCCCGCGTGGAAGGGGCCCTGCACAGCGAGCGGTACAGCGAGATCGGCGTTGAGGACAAGAGCAAGGTCAACGCAGCCATCGCGCGCATCCGCGACAACCTGGGCCAACACCAGACCGTCGAAGAGGCCAATCCTGCCGAGCGCACGGCGATCTTCAACGACCAGGAGCTCATCAACTCGATCCTGACCCGCGCCCATGCGGACAGCCGGATGGTCTGCCAGCGCGAGAGGTTGACCGGGAGCAACCGCCATACCAATGTCTGCATGACCGTTGCCCAGCGTCGTGAAGCGCGCGAAAACAGCGCCGATGTGCTGCGTAACTACAACCGTGTCAACCCGAAGGCCGGCACGCTCTGAGCCGCAGCGGTACCCCGCTATGAACGGGCGCATGAAGGCTTGGTGCGCCCGTTCTTCTGCCTCCACCGCACGGTGGTACTTTCCTCCCTTGATTCCTTCCTCACATGACTCTTACAGTCAGGGTTCTTTCAAGGAGGAGACCCGGATGAAAACGCTTCACGCCATGGCTTTTGCCATCGCCCTTGGCCTGACCAGCCTTTCCGCGCATGCCCATGTGCAGTCTGAATCGGCCGCCGGCAACACGGCCGCGCCGGTCCAGCTCAATGTGCGGGCCTCGGCCCAGGAGCAGCTCGCGGGTGTAGAGCGCGCGCTGTACAGCGAGCACTACAGCGAAGTGAGCCTGGAAGACAAAAGCAAGGTCAGCGCGGCCATCAACCGCATCCGCACCCGGCTGGGCGAGCACGACAGCGTCGAGCAGACCACGCCACAGGCCCAGACCGACATCCTCAACGACCAGTCGGTGGTCAATACCATCCTCAGCCGGGCCCACGCCGACAGCCGCATGGTCTGCCGTCGCGAGCGCGCCACCGGCAGCAACCGGCCGGAGCGGGTGTGCCTGACCGTCGCCCAGCGTCGCAAGATGCAGGAAGACTCCAAGGAAGGCCTGCGTCGCTTCCAGCACACCAATCGGTGACCTTGACGCGCCCTGCGCGCGGTTTCGTGTGAAATGTTAATGCCCGGGTCTGTATGGTTGGCGTCAGCCGGCAACAGGCCCCGGGTCGCAACCTGCGGGTTGCGGCCATGCCGAACCGGCACCCCATCATGAAACAGAGGTCCCAGTGCGAATTCTCGTCATCGAAGACAACAGTGATATTGCCGCCAACCTCGGCGACTACCTCGAGGACCGCGGCCACACGGTGGACTTCGCCGCGGACGGTGTGACCGGCCTGCACCTGGCCGTGGTGCACGAGTTCGACGCCATCGTGCTGGACCTCAACCTGCCGGGCATGGACGGCATCGAAGTCTGCCGCAAGCTGCGCAACGAAGCGCGCAAGCAGACCCCGGTGCTGATGCTGACCGCGCGTGACTCGCTGGACAACAAACTGGCCGGTTTTGATTCCGGCGCCGACGATTACCTGATCAAGCCGTTTGCGCTGCAGGAAGTGGAAGTGCGCCTGAATGCGCTTTCGCGCCGCGGCAAGGGCGTGCAGACCCGCGTGCTGGAGACCGGCGACCTGGAATACAACCTGGACACTCTGGAAGTGCGCCGCCAGGGCAAGCTGCTGCAGCTCAATCCGACCGCGCTGAAGATCCTGCAGGCGCTGATGGAAGCCTCGCCGGCCGTGGTGACCCGCCAGGAGCTGGAAACCCGTGTCTGGGGCGAGGAACTGCCGGATTCGGATTCGCTGCGCGTACATATCCATGGCCTGCGCGCGGTGGTGGACAAGCCCTTCGAGGTGCCGATGATCCAGACCCGCCATGGCATCGGTTACCGGATCGCCGCGCCGGATGCCTGAAAACGCAGCACCCAGGCGGCCACGCCGGCGCGGACCGTATCGTCGCCGGCTACGCAGCCGCATCATCGTGTCCTTCGTGCTGTTGGGCTTCTGCCTGACCACGCTGTTTGCGTTCGCCACCAACTGGGCGCGCATGCGGGTGGAAAACCAGCTCGTCGAAGACGTGATGAATCGCAATATCGACGAATATGCGCGGCGTTTTGCGTCCGACTCCAGCCGCAATCCTGATCTTCCCGTACAGCAGATGTTCGCCCGGCTGGTCAAGCCGGACCGCTTCGAAGCGCTGCGTCAGGAAGAGCCCGATTGGTATGAGTTCACCGACGGCATCCACAGCGTCAGTGGCACCGATGATCGCGGCCAGCCGTATTCGTACAAGCTCGCCGTGCGCAAGACGCCGCAGGCGTGGTTCTTCCTTGCCTACGACATGACCGAAAGCCTGCGCGGCGAGACACAGCTCAACCGCGCGCTGTTCCTGTCGGTGCTGGTGTTCAGCCTGCTGTCGCTGGTGCTGGGCTGGTGGTCGGCGTCGAAGGTGATGAAACCGGTATCGGACCTGGCCAAGCGGCTGCGCGCCTATCGCGGTGGGACCAGTGATCCCGAGCCGCTGGCGCCGCGCTTCCCCGACGACGAGGTGGGCCAGTTGGCGCAGGCGCTGGACGATTATTCGTCGCGGCTGACCGAAGTGGTACAGCGCGACCGCGAGTTCAATGCCGACGTCAGCCACGAGCTGCGTACGCCGCTGGCAGTGATCCGGGGTGCCACCGAACTGCTGCTGACCCGGCCCGGCCTGGACGAAAAAGTGCTGCAGCGCCTGCAGCGCATCCAGCGTGCCGAACAGCAGTGCAGCGATCTGATCGGTGCGTTGCTGCTGTTGTCGCGCAACGAACGCGGGCAGGGCACCAGCAACGTGGCGCGGGTGGCCGAACAGCTGCTGGATTCGCACCGCGCGCAGCTGGGGGGCAAGCCGATCACGCTGACCCTTGAAGGTGCCCGCGACGTGATCGTGGACGCACCGGAATCGGCGTTGTCGGTGGCGTTGGGCAACCTGATCGGCAACGCGGTGAAGTATTCGCAGGACGGCGAAGTGCGGGTGAACGTCGGCAACAACGCCGTATCGGTCGCCGACAGCGGCCCGGGCCTGAGCGAGGAAGATGCCGCCAAGCTGTTCCAGCGCGGCTACCGCGGCACGCATGCCGGCCACTCGCAGGGCGGCGGTATCGGCCTGTCGATCGTCAGCCGCCTGTGCGACCTGTACGGCTGGCAGGTAAGCGTACGCCCCGGCGGCGACCGCGGCGTAGTGGCCACCCTGACCTTCGCCCCGAAGCTTCTAGGCTAGCCTGGAAATCGGTAGTGACGGCCGCTGGCCGTCATGCTTCGGTGGGTGACGACCGTTGGTCGTCACGCTCTTACCGCTGCGCTCGCCTAAAACAGCGCAGAAGATCACCCCAGCGCATCCGCCAACTGAAGATAGGCGTGATGCAACCGCTCCACCTGCGCCTGCAGCGCATCCGGGTGACCTTCATTGGTCACCACGTCATCAGCCAAGGCCAGCCGCTGTTCCCGGGTGGCCTGCGCATCGATCATCCGCTGCGCCAGCACCGCGTCACTGCCATCACGCTGCATCAGCCGGGCAAGCTGAAGCGCCTCAGGCGCGTCCACCACCAGCACCCTGTCCAGCCAGCCATAAACCTGACGCCCGCCAGCCTCGGTCAGCAGCGGAATCGCGGCGATGGCATACGGGCTTGTGGCCTGCTCGCACTGGCTGCGCAGCAGCTCGCGGATGGCGGGGTGGGTGATCGCTTCCAGCGCCTTGCGTTCGGCCACATCGGCGAACACGTGGGCACGCAGCCGCGCGCGGTCCAGCGCACCATCGCCCAGCAGCATGCCGGGCCCGAATCGTTCGGAAATCATCGCCAGCGCCGGGCTGCCCGGCGCCACCACCGCACGCGCGGCCAGGTCGGCGTCGGCGACGGTAACCCCCAGCGCCTCGAAGCGCCGGGTCACCTCGCTCTTGCCGGAGGCGATGCCCCCGGTCAGGCCGACGACGAACCGGCTCATCGCAGGCCGGCGTATCTCAGGTAGCCGTCTATCAACGGCTCGCCCCACATGAAGACCAGCCAGCCGGCGATGGCCAGGTAGGGGCCGAAGGGAATCGGCGTGGCGCGGTCACGGCCCCGGCTGTACAGCCAGATCGAGCCCACCACGGCGCCCACCACCGACGACAGCAGGATGATCGGCAGCACGCCTTTCAGCCCGCACCACGCGCCCAGCGCGGCCAGCAGCTTGAAATCGCCGTGGCCCATGCCTTCCTTGCCGGTCAGCTGCTTGAAGATCCACCACACCGACCACAGCGACAGATAGCCCACCAGCGCGCCCAGCAGGGCAGGCTTGGCCGGCATGTACAGATTGTCGACTGCGCCGATCAACCCCAGCCACATCAAAGGCAGGGTCAATTGGTCCGGCAGCAGCTGGGTGCGCATGTCGATGCCCGACAACGCCACCAGGAAGCAGGACAGCACGATCGCGCCAAAGCCCTGCCAGCCGAAGCCGAACTGCCACACGCTGGCGAGCACCAGCACGGCAGTCAGCAGCTCCACCAGCGGGTACTGGATGGAGATCGGGGCCTTGCAATGGCGGCACTTGCCGCCTTGGATCACCCAGCTGAACAGCGGGATGTTTTCGTACCACGACAGCTTGTGCTTGCAGTGCGGGCAGTGCGAAGGCTCCACCACGATGCCAGGCGGCGGCGGCTCGTAGATGTCCTCCTGCTCCAGCACCTCGTGCGCGTCGCGCTTCCACTGCCATTCCAGCCGCTTGGGCAGGCGCAGGATGACGACGTTGAGGAAGCTGCCGAGCAGCAACCCCAGGCCGGCCGCGGCGGGGTAGCCGAGGACCGGATGCTGGTCTAGAAATGCCATTTGTTATCCAACCACCGCGCCGAGTTTGAAGATAGGCAGGTACATACCGATCACCATACCGCCAACGACCACGCCAATGAAGACCATGATCATGGGTTCCAGCAGGCTGCTCAGCGAATCGACGGCATTGTTCACTTCCTGCTCGAAGTATTCGGCCACCTTGAACAGCATCGTATCCAGCGCGCCGGCCTCTTCGCCGATGCCGGTCATCTGCACCACCATGTGCGGGAAGATGTTGACCTGCTTCATCGCCATGTTGACCGGATAACCGACCGACACGTCATCACGCATGCGCAGCACGGCCTCTTCGTAGACCTTGTTGCCGGTGGCGCCGGCGACGATCCCCAGTGCTTCCACCAGTGGCACGCCGGCCTTGAAGGTCACGGCGGTGGTACGGGCGAAGCGCGCGATCGAACTGTTGTGCATGATCTGGCCGATCACCGGCACTTTCAGGATGAAACGATCCATGCCGTGCTGCATTCGCGGTGAGCGTTTGTAGGCCATGACGAAGCCGACGATGGCTCCGACGATGACAATGGCCATCAGCCACCACCAAGAAACCATGAAGCGCGATAGATTCACGATCATCTGGGTGAACGCGGGAAGTTCCGCACCGAAGCCGGCGAAGACTTCCTCGAACTGTGGCACCACGAAGATCAGCAGGATGGCCGAAACCAGCAGCGCAACCGCGATCACCATCGTAGGGTAGAACAGCGCTTTCTTGATCTTGCCCTTCAGGGCTTCGATGTTCTCTTTGTAGTTGGCGATGGTGTCCAGTACGGTTTCCAGTACACCGGCGCCTTCGCCCGCACGCACCAGGTTCCGGTACAGTTCATCGAACTGCACGGGGTGCTTGCTGATCGCTTCATACAGCGATGAGCCGCCCTCGATGTCGGTGCGGATGGTATCGACCATCTTTTTCATCCGAGGGTTCTTATGACCCCCGCCAATGATCTCCAGCGACGACACGATGGGCACGCCGGACTTCATCATCGTCGCCATCTGGCGACTGAAGAATGCGATGTCCTTCGCCGATACCGGCTTGCCGGCTTGGCCAAACAGCGGCTTGGTCTTCGCTTTTACGACCTTGGGTGTGATGCCCTGGCGGCGCAGGTCCGCCTTGAGCATATTGGCATTCTTCGCCAACTGTTCGCCCTTCATCTTGACGCCACGCTTGTCGGTCCCCTCCCAGACAAACGGCGCCAAGTCCATGGTGCTACGCGCCACGGGCTGCTTCTTGATGGCACTGCGACTTGCTGACATTTTGAGCTCCCCGGCCTGCCATCCCCAGCAGGCATCTAGCCGCAGATGCTAGCGGATTCCTGACCTCCTGGGCAGTCCGCCTATGGGGTGACGCAGTCGGGAGGTCGACATGGGCCAAAGGTGACGCCCTGCGTCACATTGCTGGGCCCATCGCAGAACCCGGAATCAGGGCTTCACAATCGAAGGAATGCTGGCATTATTGCCGCCGGGGAGATGAGGAGGCCGTGCCGGGGAAGTTGGCACGCAACCTGCGTAGTCTTTTCCTGCAAGGTGCTGCGGCCCGCTCAACCGGTGGGACCACCGGCTCCGGCAGCAGTTCCTTTCCACACCACCTAATTCCTTGGGGATGTACAAAATGAAGAACCAGAAGGGCTTTACCCTGATCGAACTGATGATCGTTGTTGCGATCATCGCCATCCTGGCCGCCATCGCTCTGCCGGCTTACAGCGACTACACCAAGAAGGCCAAGGTCTCCGAAGTGATCCTGGCTGCCTCGGCTGTCCGTACCGCCGTGTCCGAGTACGCTGCTGGTAACGGCGCGCTGCCGCCGGCTGACTGGACCCCGGAAGCTCAGAACTCTGATTTCGTTGACGGCGTTGAGTGGAATGGCACCACGATCACTGCAAACTCGATCGTTCCGGGCGCCGAAGGCACCATCACCCTGACCGCTGAAAAGGCCGACAATGACCAGGTCACCTGGGTCTGCGCTGGTTCGGTCGATGCCAAGTACCGTCCGGGTACCTGCCAGGGCTAATTAGCTCGGCTGTTTGGTTCACGAAATGGGGAGGCCTTGGCCTCCCCATTTTCGTTTGCACGAGAATACGGACACGACATTTGTAGGTGTTTCGGTTCTACGTAGAGCCGCAATAGAAAATGAAGTGCATGCCATGTGGAAACGGCCGCCAGAAATGACAAGGACTGTTGAATATGCCTCGACTTAACGCAAAGCTGACGAATTATGGCCAGGCGATAAGAAGCTCAGTGCTGCCATGGCTTCTTGTCATTCTCGCAAGCGTTCCAACGGCGGACGCTGCCTTCGCGGCCACCGGTTGCTCCACGCCAGCTTTCACGTACACAGGGGTGTTTCAGATACTGGTGGAGCAGACTTGCTCCACGCTAGCGGAGGCCCGGGCGGAATGCGACGTAATGACGGCGCCGTTCCAACCCTATCATTCTGTGGGTTGTCACTGGAATGGGAAAAATGGCGCTTGGTCTGGCTATGCTGGACATTACCGCATTGCAGGAGAGCTTCCTTTCTACTTTTTCCGTTTTAATGTTCCTGCCGGACCGGTGGCAGATCAAGACAAGAACCGGGGGGTGCCCGATTGCAAGGCGCAATGCTTCGGAGACCCCGTAAACGCCGGTACCGGCAACTCCTTTGAACAGCGCAGGGAGTACGCCGGGCAAGGGAGGCTGCCGCTGGAAGTCTCATGGACCTACAACAGCTTAGGACTCGCGCAGGGGAGAGTCGCCGCCCTGAGCTTATTCGGCCGTAATCGGCTCTCGAACTACTCGCGGCAGCTTGACAGGTTCGACTACAACGGCTACTCGTCTGTTTCCTTGATACGGCCTGACGGAAATATCCTGCGCTTTACCCTGGAGGCTACGGGTTGGGCCTCCAATACGGGGAGGGGTGAGCGCCTTGTGGAGGTGAATGGTGACAGCGTCGCATGGCGCTTCGTCGGCACCGATGATGTGACTGAAGAGTTCTCCTTGGATGGTCGTCTTATCGCGTTGCGAAGCACAGATGGGAGTCATCAAACGCTAATTTATGATGCGAAGGCACGACTTGTAGCCGTAGAGGATAGGCAAGGTCGCGAGATCAGTTTTGAGTACAACAACTTTGATCTGGTTTCTAAGTTGACTGACCCCAAAGGGCTTGTTACGCGTTTCTCGTATACAAAGTATAAAGACCTTTCGGCCGTTACCTACGCTGATGGAACCACCGTTCAATATCTTTACGACGAGCCTGGCTTCGTTACTGGTTACGCGAAGAGGGGGTTGTTGACTGGAATTATCAACGAACTCGGCGTCAGGCACGTCAGCAAGCGTTACGACGCAGAAGGAAGGGCGACGTATACCGCTCTAGCGGATGGCACTGACGAGCAAACAGCGGCATACACCACGGATGTAACTGGAACTTTTGCAAGCAGCACAGTTGTATCAACGCAGCCGGGCCATCGTAGGGCAATGAGCTTCGCCGTAAAGAATGGCTGGGTTAGGCCGGTTGTGATTAATGAGACTTGCGATAACTGTGCCCCAAGCCAGACGCGGATCACTTATGACGAGACGGGCAACCCTTTATCGATAGATGCGTCCGGCGTGCAACGGGTGTATTCCTATGATGATAGAGGGCGCGTCGCTGTACTTAAGGAGGCGGCCAGCAATCCGAATCCACTACGAACTACGCTCACCGAGTGGCACGATTACTGGAACGTGAGGTTGCGCGAGCATGTTCTCGGTGCTGACGGAGCGGTTGTGAAAGCGACCGAGTGGGGTGTTAACCAGCGTGGGCAGATTGTCAGTGAATCCGTACGATCTGCTGGAGTTGCCAGTCCCCGAATCTCGACTTGGACCTATTGTGAGCAGGCTGACGTGGCGAGGGGGCTTTGCCCATTCGTAGGGCAACTCACTGCTCTGGATGGTCCACGAACAGATGTAAATGATCAGACAGTGCTTGTCTATTATCCTACAAGCGCACCGGGGTGTGATAAGCCCGGTGCGGCATGTCCTTATCGAAAGGGCGATCTCTGGATGGTCCAGGATGCTGTAGGCAACACAGTTGAAATGGTCGAGTTTGACGGTGGTGGGAATCTGATCGGCGCGCTTGATCCCAATGGGCTCTATACGCGCGTTACGCGCGATGCTCGTGGACGCTTTCTATCGAGAACAGTTAGCGATGCGTCTGGCCCGAGCCAAATTCTGTCGGTTTCATATCTTGCAAATGGGCTGATACAGAGGTCTGACTTGCCTAGCGGTGACTCCGTCCAATACTTTTACGATCAATCGGAAAGATTGGTGCGCATCCAAGAAGGGGGAGGGCAGGGGATTGACTTCACGCTGGATGGGGCTGGCAGGCGTACTGGCGAAGTAATCAGTGATGCGGGTGGCAGCGTTAGGGCACGTTGGAGGAGAATATTTAATGCGCGGGGAGAGAAAGTCTCATCCATAGATGCATATGGAAACGCCTCGGTGGCCAACTACGACACACAGGGCAACCTAACGAAGGTGATAGCTCCTTCTGGAGTCGTTGAAGATCGAGTCTTCGACTCAATCGGGAGGCTGGTCTCATATACGCAGGATGCACGTCTGCTGGCGACCAATTCCTCCATCGCTTATGACACCCTCGATAGAGTTACGAGCGTCGTGGATCCCAGGGGGCTCACTACTCGCTATGCGTACGATAATTATAGCGGCCTGTCTGAAATGGAAAGTCCAGATGGGGGGAGGGTGAGTTTTATATATGACGAGGCGGGGAACGTGACACGTGCCGTAGACGCCATGGGTCAGGCTGTTACTTATAAGTATGACGGGCTGAACCGTCTGGTGGCTAAAGTCGGGGATAGGGAGCATGCTTATGTATACGATGTTGCCTCCGCTGACTGTAAGGTGGGAGAGCGGTTTGCGGTTGGAAGGCTGTCTCTAATCGACGACTCGAAAGTTAAAACGGCTATCTGTTACGGGCCTTTCGGGAATGTTGTGCGTAAAACGCAAGCCGTAGGAAGCGTTAAGCTCAGTCTGGCGACGGATGTTGGCCCTTCGGGCGAGGTGGATAGTATGACTTATCCCGATGGTTGGAGGATTCAATATTTGCGAAATCCTCAAGGAGCGGTCCAGGAGGTGCGTGCTATCCACTCAAGCGCGGGATCTCAGGTTCTCATGCATTCGATCTCCCACCATCCGTTCGGTCCCCTGAGGTCTTGGGTATTTGGAAATGGGAGGCGGGTAATGCGTCACGTCGACTTTGCCTATAGGCCGACAGAGATTGAAGGAGGTGATGGCGGGCTTAATGTTGGTCTCGCTTACGACACCGATGGGAATGTCGCCAGATTGTCTGTCGATAACGGGTCGCGAATGTTCGCTTATGACGGACTGGGTCGTCTTACTGATACTGCTGATCCGAATCGCCCGAACTCATTGGTTACGTATCGATACGATGGAAATGGCAATCGTATATCTCGCGTCAGTGAGAATGCTGTCGAAGATTACGTGTATGCAGAAGACAGTAACAAGTTGCAGGAGGTCGGTGGTATACCTCGAGGATACGACGCTGCAGGCAGTACGGTCTTCGTAGGGACGCAGAGATCGTATGCATATGATCGTGACGGACGCATGAGTAGCGTGTCCCAAGATGGTTTGGTGCTGGCCCGATATTTGTACAACGCAAAAGGTGAACAAATCAAGAAAGATTTCGGATCGTATAGCGTGATCTCTTTCTTTGACGAGCAGTCTCGGTGGATTGGTGATTACGATCAGAACGGCAAGTCGATTCAGCAGGCGGTTTGGCTTGGGAATCGCCTGATTGGACTACTGGTCGGTCAGCAATTGTTTTACGTCCAAGTTGATCATCTTGGCTCCCCGCGCGTGGTAATCGATCCTGTTCGCGACGCGCCGGTGTGGAGCTGGGATATGACAGCTGATTCATTTGGTAGCTCTTTGCCCAATGAAGATGCCGATGATGATGGGCAGACATTTAAACTTGAAATGAGATTCCCGGGCCAGCGATTTGATGAGGTGAGCGGGCTGGTTCAGAATATGAACCGTGACTATGACCCTGGAGTGGGCCGATACGTGCAAGTGGACCCCATTGGTCTTGCGGGAGGTCAGAATGTGTTCGCCTACGCCGAATCCAATCCTTTGTCAAAATACGACCCGGATGGGTTGAAAGCAACTATCGGCCCGGCTGCAAGTTTTGACAGGCGCGCGCGAGGTTCCATCAGGTGCCAGAATGGTGTTGTTTCTCCATTTCTCATGAATATTTCTAACGCGGAGATGGGTTGTTTTGGTAGTTGTATCATGGAGCATGAACTCTCGCATGCGAGAGATGCTGAGTCTAGTAATCCGGGTGTCTGCAAGTACGGTGGATGGATGCCATTGCTGCACCCAGTTGGCAGCGTGACGTTTCCTACTGAGGGTCCGCCTGGTGTGCTCCCAGAATATTTCCGATCTGAGTTCAGGGCGCATGCAATCGAGGCAGCTTGTTTGACGTCTAAGCTAGAGAAGTCGGATTGCGATGGGCGCTCATGCAATAAAAGGATGAGGGATAGGATTAGGGAAATTGTAGATATTCACTGGCCGGCGGTAGTCAACGGTACATATGGTCGTGGAGACTAGGTTCCGGGGTCGGTGGCTCATCGAGTTTTTCTTGGACATTCATCTCTGTCCCCCGTTGAAATTTCGGCGCTGGCTAATTTTATCCTGCCTATTTTCTGAGATAGGCAGTGTGCGTGTATCTTTTGGCTCGTGCTGATGTTCTGGATATTGCTCCCCCGCAAAGTGGCTTTGCATACGCTTCCGCATATATTTCGGCTGGCACGAGTTGAATATTCGGATTCAGATGGGTATTCTCAATGTTATTGGGACGTTGATAGGTTTAGATTCGGGTGCCGTCTTGCGGTCAGAATAAATGTGGGAAATATTGAAAAGCTTGCAGGGTAGGGCAATCTACCTCCTCCCCATCTTCATCCTCTCCGGCTTCGCAGGCCTGATCTACCAGTCCCTGTGGAGCCAGTACCTCGGCCTGTTCCTCGGCCACTCATCCCATGCCCAGTCCCTGGTCCTGATGCTCTTCATGGGCGGCATGGCCATCGGCGCATGGTGGGCCAGCCGCCGCAGCACCAACTGGCGCTACCCGCTGCTGGCCTACGCGGCCATCGAACTACTGATCGGGCTGCTCGGCCTCGCCTTCGACGGGATCTTCCAAGGCGTCACCGGCTGGGCCTACGCGCACCTGCTCCCTGGGCTCGAAGGGCAGGGCGCCACGGCATTGCGCTGGGGGCTGGCCACGGTGCTGGTGCTGCCGCAATGCATCCTGTTGGGCGCCACTTTCCCGCTGATGAGCGCCGGTTACCTGCGGGTGCAGCCACAGGCGCAGGGGGAAGTGCTTGCTGGTCTGTACTTCGCCAACAGCATCGGCGCGGCGGCTGGCGCGCTGGCGTCCACGTATCTGTTGTTGCCGGCGCTCGGGCTGCCGGGCGCGGTGATGGTGGCCGGGGCGCTTAATGTGCTGGTGGCTGTGCTGATCTATCCGCTGGCGCGCGCGGGTGCGCCGGGTGGCGGTCCGTCTGAGAATCCAACGGTTCCGGGTGGAGCGGGTCGCACGGACCGTACGGTTGCCGCAGTGCTCTGCATTGCGCTGCTTACCGGCGCCAGCTCGTTTGTCTACGAAATCACCTGGGTGCGCATGCTGTCGCTTGCGCTGGGCACCACGTTGCATTCCTTTGAGTTGATGCTCGCTGCGTTCATTGCCGGCATTGCGTTTGGCGGGCTGTGGCTGCGCCATCGCGCGGACCGTATGGCCTCGCCGTTGCGCGCAGCCGGGTGGGTGCAGGTGCTGATGGGGCTGGCCGCCTTGGCGTCAATGTTTGTGTATGCGCAGGCATTCGAATGGGTCGGTTGGCTGATGCGCGTCATCGTGCGCAGTGCCGAAGGCTACGGGTTGTACAGCGTGGCCAGTGCGGTGATTGCGGTGCTGGTGATGTTTCCGGCTGCGTTCTTTGCGGGCATGACGCTGCCGTTGTTGACGCTGGCGCTGTTGCGGCAGGGGCGCGGCGAGAGGGTCATCGGCCAGGTGTATGCGTTCAATACGGTGGGCGCGATTGTCGGTGTTCTGGCGGCGGTGCATGTGCTGATGCCGGTGTTGGGGCTGAAGTGCGCGCTGCTGGTGGCGGCGGTGGTGGATGTGGGATTGGGGGTATGGTTGTTGTGGCCGGGTGGGGTTGTGGGATCAAGAGCGCGGCGACCTGAGGTCGTCAGCTACCGCGGCGCCGCACTCGCTGTGGGCCTTGGAGTTGCCGGCGTAATCGCGGCGGTGGCGCTGGTGCGCTTTGATCCGCTGGTGCTGAGTTCTTCGGTCTACCGGCATGGCGGGGCGCGCTTGCATGACAGCGCGAAGATGCTGTTCTTCAAGGACGGGCAGACCGCTACGGTGTCGGTGTTCGAGACCGATCGCGGGGCCGGGCCCGTGCGCTCCATCGCCACCAACGGCAAGGTGGATGCGGGCATGACGGTCAGCGTGGACCAGGAGCCCAGCGGTGATGAGTCCACCATGGTGCTGCTCGGCGCGTTGCCGCTGGCGCTCGGCCATGGCTTCGAGCGGGTGGGGGTGATCGGCTTCGGATCCGGCCTGACCACGCATACCCTGCTCGGCGATCCGCGTGTCGGCCAGGTGGATACGGTGGAGATCGAGCCGGCCATGGTGGAGGGCGCGCGTCTGTTCGGCGACCGCGTGAGCCGCGCCTACGACGATCCGCGTTCGCACATCGTCATCGATGACGCGAAGGCGCATTTCGCCGGCAGCGGGCGCCGCTATGACCTGATCATCTCCGAACCCTCCAATCCGTGGGTGGGCGGCACCGCGTCGTTGTTCAGCGATGAGTTCTACGCGTTCGTGCCGGGCCAGCTCAACGAGGGTGGGCTGTTCGTGCAATGGTTGCAGCTGTACGAAATCACCCCGGAACTGGTGTCATCCGTACTGGACGGACTGGTCGATCATTTCAGCGATGTACGTGCTTACTTGGCCAACGATTCAGACCTGATCATCGTGGCCACGCCGAAGGGGAAACTGCCTGAACTCAATGCGGGTGTGTTCGAACATCCGGCGCTGCGTGCGGAGCTGGCGCGGGTGGGTGTGCACGGCATGGATGACCTGCGCGATACCTACGCGATGGGCGATGCCGCGCTGCGCGCTTACCCGGCACTTTATCCTTCGCCGCGGCATTCCGATTACCACCCGATCCTGACCCTGCGCGCACCCATCGCTCGCTTCCAGCAGGGGTATGTGGGGGACGTGGAATCGATCATGACGGCGCCTTGGCCGCTCACCCGTGCATGGGGAGGGCCGGAGCCGCGCGTCCCCCCGGCGGGGGGCGCCCAGCTGAACCTGCAGGTGCTACAGCGTCGCAGCACTGCGTATCTGTTGTCGCAGCGGCTGCAGCACGGCGCGGACCTGCCCGGCGGTGGCGACCATGCGTTGGCCGATGCGCTGCGTTCACTGGGTGCGCGTTGTGAGCTGGAAATCACCCCGTTGGAAACGGCCGGGCTGGTGTTCTTTCTGGCCGGTGAAACGGTGCCGTTCCTGGCGCCTGCCGAGCGCGAGGCGATGTGGGTGCGGCCGACGTGGCGCCCGTGTCCGCTGCGCGATGCCACGGTGATCGATGCGCTGGCGCTGGTGTCCGCGGCGGCCACGGACGATCACGCGCAGGTTCTTGAAAGCGGCCAGCGCCTGTTGGAAGGCCCGCACAGTGTTGGCCTGCTTGCCGATGCGCGGTCGGGTTATTACCTGTTCGGGGCGATGCAGTACGCGGCGTGGGCCAGTGGCGATACGGCGCTGGCGCGGGCATTGTCGGATCGCTACTGGAACTCGCTTGGTACCGATGCGCGGGCCAGTGGGCGGTTGAGGTTGCTGACCTATATGGCCGCGCTGGGAAAGCAAGAGCGGTAGCGCCGAGCCGTGCTCGGCGAGCGCAGTGGCAGAGGCCAGGAGCTGACGGCCAGCGGCCGTCACCTACCAGAGCAGGAGCTGACGGCCAGCGGCCGTCACTACCGTGCAGCAGGTAGCGCCGAGCCGTGCTCGGCGAGCGCAGTGGCAAGGGCAAAGGCGTGACGACCAACGGTCGTCACCCACCCGGGCAGGAGCTGACGGCCAGCGGCCGTAACTACCGTGGGGCAGGTAGCGCCGAGCCGTGCTCGGCGAGCGCAGCGGCAAGGGCAAAAGCGTGACGACCAACGGTCGTCACCCACCCGGGCAGATGCTGACGGCCAGCGGTCGTCACCCAGCAGAGCAGGAGCTGAAGGGCAGCGGCCGTCACTACCGTAGAGCAGGTAGGTGTCGAGCTTGCTCGACACAACGGGAGGGGTGTGTCGCGGTGGGCGTGGCATCGCTCCGGTGCGAGCACGCGGAACCAATTCGAGATGCGTGCGACCCCCGTGCTGAGCGCTTGGTCTATCGGGCGTCACTTTTGCAGTTTCGCCCATGTACGCAAGGGCTTGCGGCTGATGGTATGGACACGCTGGCGACGAAGAGCGTCAGCCGGGATTGCCATCCTGCAAGAATCAAGCTTTTTTGCCTCTGTTTTGCCCTCTGGGCACGGCGGAGAATGCGCTGCATCGCGTGTCGGTCTCATGGCGGGCGATGTGGGGGATCCCTGATCCGCCGGGCTTTTTTGCTTGATTCTCCGGTATGGCAACCCGCATCGCCCGCCACCCCGCGCTTTGGCGCAGGTGGCCTCAAGCCGTGTGAGGTACGCCGATGAAAGCGCATTACCCCCTTGCCGCCAAGCGGTTGTACGCCCTGATGGGCGACAAGATGCTCGACTTGCCACCGTACTTCATCGAACGCCTGGAGCGGCGGCTGGAAGCGTTTGAAACATCACGCAGCAACAAGCACGTGGTGGTGCCTTTGCGCCTGATTTCAGACATCGATTGCGAGGCCGCCGCCGCTGACGACAGCCCGGCAGAACCTCAACGCGCCGCGCTGATCGCTGTTCCCGTTCGCACCCTGCAGGCGTTGGCATCGATCTTCGAAATCCTGCACGCGGTGCATCTGGGCAAACGGGATGTGCAGTCAGAAGGCTGCGTCACCAGCCTGATGGTGGAGGGTCTGATCCTGTCCGGGCGCGACCTGGTGCGGTCATCGGCCGATGCCATGTGGAGCCAGCAATGACGCCCCACGAGCGTGCCAATGCCCGCGTGGCCAACCCTCGCGCCGCCGAGACGGCCGAGTATCTGGATGCCCGCCTGCACATGGCCAATTATGAAGAATCCACCTTCGCCCGCTCGCTGCTGCTGGCGGCCGAACTGCATGGGATCGAGCATGCGGCGCGCGAGTGCGGGCTGAGCGATGAAGCCATGCGCCGACAGTTGAATGGCACCCGTCCCCTGTACTGCGACAGCGTGCTGGGCGTGATGCGTGCGCTGGGTGTGCGGCTGCGGGTCGAGGTGGTTTGAGGTGGTGGGGCAGAACCATGGCGGCGGCGCCATGGCTGCGTGTAGCGCTCAGCCCGTGCTGAGCGTTCTGCGGCTCTGGAAGTGAACAAGCGCACGTTCAAAACCTGATATTGAACGCGGTCCGCAGTGCAGCAGGGGCGCGGGCGTCCCGCGCCTCACGAAGTCAGCGATGCGGGGACTGCTTGGAGCGCCCTGGATTGCTACCAGCCACACCGCCCAACTCATGTTCCGCGGCCAGAGCCAGATACGCCGATCGGGACATACGCCGCTGCGCCGCTGCTTCATCGATCCGGCCCACCAGGTACTCTGGCAGGCTGATGTTCAAGCGTACTGCTTTCGTGCTGAGCTTGGACAGGTCGACATCAATCAGCATCCAGAAGCCACCGGTGTATTCGTCGCTCTGGCTGTAGCGATCCAGTGGCGATGCAGGTCCAGGGCCGGCTGATTCGCCCTCATACATGGCCTCTACTGCCTCTTGCACCATGCGCGGAATATCGGCCGCTTCATCGGCCGCGGAGAAGACGCCAGGAAGATCAGGAATGGTTATGCCGTAGGCGGCGCCTGGCTCGTGGTGGACGTAAACGGGATAGAACATCAGGTCCTCCATCCGGCTTGCCGGTAGATGCTTTTGACAGTGCCCAGAGGCAGGTCCTTCTTCGGGTGAGGAAGAACCACAACGCGGTGCCCCTTGCGAAGCTTGTGATGGCTGCCGCGCGTGGATACCAGCTCGAATCCGTCGGCGAGTAGGTGCTTGAGCAGCGTGCGGCTTTGCATGGGCGTATTAGCCCAGATGCGCTCTGGCTACACAAGTCTACACAACAATTTTGCAGAAATCCTCAAGCCGCGTACGGGGGCCGGCTGCGTGACGATTACCGCAAGCAACGCTGACCGGCGGCGTTGTCTGCCCGACGTTGGTTCGTGAAGCCGTCAACGAGACGCGTTGCCGACCAAGCTCGACACTACGTTGAGCGCGGTGAAACCGGCGCTCTCAGGGTAAGATGGTGACTGCTGCAGGGGGAGCCAGCAGCGGACCAATATGCAGCTGTACGGGGCGGGATGCGCCGGGCGGCACACAATGAGGAACCGCATGAACGCAGTCGCCACCGCAAATCTCGTCGGCATCACCGGTATTGCCCGTCGGCTGGTCCAGGACGGTGCGCTGGATGAAGCCGGCGCGCGCGACGCGATGGCCAAGGCGACCGCCGCGCGGTTGCCGCTGCCGCAGTGGTTCGCGCAGAACAAGGTCGTCACCGCCGCCCAGCTGGCCGCCGCCAATTCGCTCGAATTCGGCATGCCGCTGTTCGATGTCGGCGTGTTCGATGCCAACCAGAGCGCGATCAAGCTGGTTAGCGAAGAGCTGCTGCGCAAGCACCACGTGCTGCCGCTGTTCAAGCGCGGCGGCAAGCTGTACGTGGGCACCAGCGACCCGACCCATTCGCTGGATGAAATCAAGTTCCACACCAACCTGGTGGTGGAACCGATCCTGGTGGATGAAGACCAGATACGCCGCACGCTGGAACAATGGCAGACCAGCCACGATTCGATGTCCTCGCAGATGGGCGACGACGACGAGGGCATGGCCAATCTGGAAATCGGTACCGACGACGACAACAACGCCGGCGATTCGGGTATCGATGCCAAGGGCGATGACACCCCGGTGGTGAAGTTCGTCAACAAGGTGCTGGTGGATGCGATCCGCAAGGGCGCCTCGGATATCCATTTTGAGCCCTACGAAGACGACTACCGCGTGCGCCTGCGCATCGACGGCCTGCTGAAGATGGTGGCGCGTGCGCCGGTGAAATTGAACCAGCGCATCGCGGCGCGCCTGAAGGTCATGGCGCAGCTGGATATCGCCGAAAAGCGCGTGCCGCAGGATGGACGCATCAAGCTCAACCTGAGCAAGACCAAGCAGATCGACTTCCGCGTCAGCACCCTGCCGACGCTGTTTGGCGAGAAGGTGGTGCTGCGTATCCTGGATGGCAGCGCGGCCAAGCTGGGCATCGACAAGCTCGGCTACGAAGCGGACCAGGAAAAGCTGTTCAAGGAAGCCATCCACAAGCCTTACGGCATGGTGCTGGTGACTGGCCCGACCGGTTCGGGCAAGACCGTTTCGCTGTATACCGCGCTGGGCATCCTGAACGATGAAACGCGCAATATCTCCACTGCCGAAGACCCGGTGGAAATCCGCCTGCCCGGCGTCAACCAGGTGCAGCAGAACAACAAGCGCGGCATGACCTTCGCCGCGGCGCTGCGTTCGTTCCTGCGACAGGATCCGGACATCATCATGGTCGGCGAAATCCGCGACCTGGAAACCGCCGAGATCGCGATCAAGGCCGCGCAGACCGGCCACATGGTGCTGTCCACGCTGCATACCAACGATGCGCCGCAGACCATCGCGCGCCTGATGAACATGGGCATCGCGCCGTACAACATCACCAGTTCGGTGACGCTGGTGATCGCCCAGCGCCTGGCGCGCCGGTTGTGCAACAACTGCAAGCGCCGCACTGATCTGCCGGCCCACGCGCTGCTGGCCGAAGGCTTCACCCAGGCCCAGCTGGATGCGGGAATCGAGCTGTATGAAGCCGTTGGCTGCGATGAATGCACCGAAGGCTACAAGGGCCGCACCGGTATCTACCAGGTGATGCCGATGACCGATGAGATTTCCACGATCATCCTGGCCGGTGGCAATGCGCTGCAGATTGCCGACGCCGCCCAGGCGATCGGGGTAAATGACCTGCGCCAGTCAGCGCTGGTGAAGGCCAGCAAGGGCGTGACCAGCCTGGCCGAGATCAACCGGGTGACCAAGGACTGACGACCTGACGGCCGCCGGATCACGGTAGTGACGGCCGCTGGCCGTCATTTTGTGAATTTGACGGCCAGCGGCCGTCACTACCGTGAATGATTTCACCTGCAACTGTCATCGGGATCGTGTCTAATACGACTCCCCACCGCGACACCCCACGCTCATGTCCCTCCAATCCCATGGCCCCGCGCCGTGCGACGACGCTGACGGCCACCTCGTCACCGCTGGCCCGCTGACGCCGCCGCCGGATAGCGCCGGCACCCCGCAGGACGACCGCGCGCTGCGCCATTCCCACGCCGAAGACGTGCAGGGCATGGTGCTGGCCACGCTGGTGGCGTCGCTCGGCCTGGCCATCTTCGCCAAGGGCGGGCTGATGATCGGCGGCATGGCCGGGCTGGCCTTCCTGATCCATTACGCCGCCGGCTGGAACTTCGGCCTGGTGTTCGTGCTGGTCAACCTGCCGTTCTACTGGGTGGGCGTGCGCCGGATGGGCTGGGAGTTCACCCTGAAGACCTTCGCGGCGGTCACCGCCTGCGGGATCCTGACCGACCTGCTGCCGCGCTGGGCGGATTTTGCCCATATCGCGCCGTTGTATTCGGCGCTGGTGGGCGGCGCGCTGGCCGGCCTGGGCATTTTGTTCTTCATCCGCCACCGCGCCAGCCTGGGCGGGATCGGCATCCTGGCGGTCTACCTGCAGCGCACGCGTGGCTGGAGCGCCGGCAAGGTGCAGATGAGCTTCGATGCGATGCTGATGCTGGTGGCGTTCAGCGTGCTGTCGCCCATCCAGGTGATGTATTCGGCCATCGGCGCGGTGGTGCTCAGCCTGGTGCTGATGTTCAACCACCGCCCGGGCCGGTACATGGGCGTCTGACGCAATCATCGGGCACGAAACCTGACGGCCAGCGGCCGTCACTACCGGGCGGGTGGGCCGTCACTTTCGGGACCACGCCGGCTTCAGTTTCAGGATCCGCTTCTGCACCGGGCAGTCATCGGCGTGGGCGCCTTTGAGGTAACCCAGGCTCATCAGGAATTCGCCGGTGATTTCCCCGCCGGTAAACCGGAAGGTCTTCTTGAACAGCTTCACCCAGCCGGCCTTGTCCAGCGGGTGGTGCGCATCCAGCCATCCGGCGAAGCTGCCGTGGCTGGCGCGCAGGCCCTGGATGACCTGCGCATTGTGGATGGCGGCCAGCACCTTCAACCGGTTGCGGATGATGCTGGCGTCGCCCAGCAGGCGGTCGATATCCGGCTGCGCATAGGCGGCCACGGTATCCACGTCGAAGCCATCGTAGGCGCGACGGAAGCCTTCGCGCTTCTTCAGGATGGTTTCCCAGCTCAGCCCGGCCTGGTTGATTTCCAGCACCAGGCGTTCGAACAGTTCGGCTTCGGCGCGCTGCGGGAATCCATATTCATGGTCGTGGTAATGGCCGTGGACCGGATGGCCTGGGGCGATGCTGCAGTATCCGCTCATGGTGTCTCCCGGGGTTCCTTGGACAGGTTGCCGATGCTGGACGGGGCGCCGTCGTCCAGCGAAATTTCCGGCCAGCGCGGTGCTTTCAGGGTCAGCCTGCCGGCGCGCACGGCGTCGTGGATGCGTGCGGTTTCCGATGCCGAATCGCCGCGCGGGAAGCCGTACGACCCCACCGTCCACCAGCCGCGCACACCCAGCGCGTGAAGCTGGCAGTACGCCCCGGATCCCTGCATCAACCCGCACAGCAGCACGTCGGGCTGGCCGTCGCCGTCGAAATCGCGGGTCGTGGCGACACAGCGTGAATCGGCATCCAGGCAGCTGCCGGTCTCCACCTTGCGGGCGACCATCGCGTCCCACCAGCTGTCCGGCGGGGTGGCCGAACCGTCGGCGAGCACGAGCCGCTTGCGCAGCACCGCCAGGTCACGGATGCCATCGTCGATCGCGCGCTCGCCGCCGCCCCAGTAGGCCGTGCGCGCCAGGGCCTGGGCCGCCACGCTGGCAGCCCGCGCATCGGCGCTGAAACGGGCATCGCGCTGCATCCCGCGCAGTGCCGCCACGCCGCGCCGGCCCAGGTCGAAGCGCAGCAGCATCGCATCGGCGGTGGTGATGCCATCGGGGTGGGCCAACAGCCGTGCCTGCTGGCTTGCGACGGTGATCCGCACCGGATCGATCAGCGGCGAACTGGCCAGCAGCGCCGCGCCCAGCACCACCCAGCACATCAATCGGTTGGTCGCTTCCAGTGGCTGCAGCCAGCGTCCGCGGCTAAACGGGGCGCGCGCATAGCCCAGCGTATAACCGGTGACCAGCACCGCGATCAGCAACGCCCAGAAACGGTCCAGGGTCCAGCCGTACTGGCCGATGCGCAGCCACACCGCGTACAGCGCCAGCACGGACAGCACCGGCAGCGCCAGCAGGCTGGCTTCCACCAGCCGGCGCAGCCAGCGCGGGTAGGGCGGCTGGTCGTTGTCATGCTGGTACACCGCGTTGGTGAAGGTGACCAGCAGCAGCGCCAGCACCAGCAGCAGCGAGGCGGCCGAGCGGGTTTCCCACAGCGGCTGCAATCCCGTGAACGGCAGGCTCAGGGTGAAGATGACGGTGATGAAGGACAGCAGCGGCAGCAGCCCCCGGCACACCGCGAACAGCACCTGTCGGGTGATCTGGATGGCGCGTTGCTGGGTGCGCCCGATCAGGATGCCGAAGCCGGCCAACGTGCCGGTGGCGAGCGCGATGAAGGCATCTTCGCGGAACAGTTCGGTGAAGAAGGTGATCTTCAGCAGCCCGAACAGGGACGCCCACAACCACAGCAGCATCCAGGTCAGGCCGGTGAACAGCAGCGCCAGTGCCAGGGTCAGGCCGTTCTGCCAGGCGCGTTCGAACAGCGCATCGTAGCTGGCCCGCCAGTGGCCGTGCTGCAGGCGGTGCTGCCACCACGGCAGGCTGATGAAGGTGGCGATCGCCATCGCCAGCGAGAACGGCAGGCGCAGCGGCTCCGAGCGCAGGCCTGCTTCCCCGTCCAGGTTCCAGCCGATCCAGCTGGCCAGCCCCAGCACCACCACCGAAGCCAGCAGCGCGTGCAGCCACAGCCGGCGATCACGCAGGTCCACCACGGTCAGGGCGATCGCGCTGGGCACGGTGAGCACCCAGGCGTACCAGCGATAGCGCGAACCGACATCGTGCAGTGGCCAGCTGCCGTCGAGCTGCTGCGCCAGGTACAGCAGCAGGCCCTGCAGCAGGGCGATCAACACGATGGCACTTCGGGTGGACGGCGGCAGCGTCGTGCTGGTGGACATCGCAGGCTCCTTGCTGGGTGGTCGCCATCCTACCGTCTCACGCGCCTGCACACGGCCCAGCGGGTAGAATGCAGCCATGTCCGAGATTTCGACTTCCCTTGCCCATCACCTGCTGGTCGCGCTGCCCTCGCTGGCCGACGAGCCCTTCGCCCGCAGCGTCGCGCTGATCTGCCAGCACGACCAGAACGGATCCATGGGCGTACTGGTGAACCAGCCCTCCGACTACACCATCGGTGAAGTCCTGGCGCAGATGGACATCGCCACCGAAGACGACGAACTGCGCCAGCGACCGGTGCTCAACGGGGGACCGGTGCACCCCGAACGCGGCTTCGTCATCCATGACGATGCGCGTCCGTGGGAGTCCAGCCTGCTGGTCGGCGAAGGCGTGTACCTGACCACCTCGCGCGACATCCTGGAAGCGATGGCACGCGGCGAAGGGCCGGCCAATGCGCTGGTCACGCTGGGCTGCGCCGGATGGGGCGAAGGCCAGCTGGAAGGCGAACTGGCCGACAACAGCTGGCTCACCGTACCGGCCGACGCCGACCTGCTGTTCCGCACCCCGTACGAGCAGCGCTGGCAGGGTGCGGCCGCGCGCATCGGCGTGGACCTGTTCCGGCTGACCGATTACAGCGGCCATGTCTGAGCCTGCGGCCATCCGCCGCGACGGCACCGTGCTCGGCTTCGATGTCGGTTCGCGCCGCATCGGCGTGGCCATCGGCAGTGCCTTCGCCGCCCATGGGCGCGCGGTGGCGGTGATCGACGTGCACGGCAGCGGCCCGGACTGGGGCGCGGTGGAGCGGTTGATCAAAGAATGGAGCCCGGACGGCCTGGTGGTGGGCGATCCGCTCACCCTGGACGGCCAGGACCAGCCCAACCGCAAGCGCGCGCAGGGCTTTGCCCGCCAGCTGCGGGAACGTTTCAAACTGCCGGTGGCGATGATCGACGAGCGCTCCAGTTCGGTCGAAGCCGCGCGCCGGTTTGCCGTCGAGCGCGCCGAAGGGCGCAAGCGCCGCCGCGATGCCGCCGCCCTGGATGCGGTGGCCGCTGCGGTGATCATCGACCGCTGGCTGTCTTCACCGGACGACGCCACCCCCATTCCCTGACCTGCCGACCGCCTGCCCATGACTGCCTCGCAACTCGATTCATCCGGACGCCTGCGCCACCTGCTCACCCTGCAGGGCCTGCCACGCGAGACCCTGCTGCAGTTGCTGGACCGGGCCGGCCAGATCCGCGACGCGGCGGTCGGCCGGGTCGGCAACAAGCGCGCGGTGCTGGCCGGTTCGGCGGTGTGCACGCTGTTCTTCGAACCGTCCACGCGTACCCGCAGTTCGTTCCAGCTGGCCGCCCAGCGGCTGGGCGCGGACGTGCTGAACTTCGATGCGTCCACCTCGTCCACCCGCAAGGGGGAAACCGCGACCGATACGCTGCGCAACCTGGAAGCGATGGGCGTGCGCGGCTTCGTGGTGCGCCATCCCGATGATGGGGCGGTGGCCGCGCTGGCTGCTGCGGCGGGCGAGGGCACCGCGTTGATCAACGCCGGCGACGGCCGCAGTTCGCACCCCACCCAGGGCCTGCTGGACATGCTGACCCTGCGCCAGGCCAAGGGCAGTGATTTTTCGAAGATGAAGGTGGTGATCGTCGGCGACGTGAAGCATTCGCGCGTGGCCCGCACCGACCTGCACGCGCTGCGCACGCTGGGCGTGGGCGAGATCCGCGTGTGCGGCCCGCAGTCGCTGCTGCCCGACGATGACACGCTGAAGGGCTGCGTGGTCGGCCAGGATTTCGACGAGATGCTGGAAGGCGCCGATGCGCTGATGATGCTGCGCCTGCAGCGCGAGCGCATGGAAGAAGGCCTGGTGCCGTCGCTGGAGCAGTATCACCAGCAGTACGGCCTGCACGCCGCCCGCCTGGCCCGCGCCGGCAAGGACGCCGCCGTGCTGCACCCCGGCCCGATCAACCGCGGCGTGGAAGTCACCGATGAAGTGGCCGACGGCCCGCAATCGTGGGTGCTGCGCCAGGTCGCCAACGGCGTCGCCGTGCGCATGGCCGTCCTGGAAACCCTGCTCGGCTGAAGGTAGTGACGGCCGCTGGCCGTCAATCCAATCCCCAAACGCACCACGCAAACGGATACTCCCCGATTGCACACGCCAGCCCGGCACGCACCGGGTTGGCGAGGATATACATCGCCTGCCGCTGCAGTGATTCTTCTGCCCTCACCGCGTGGTCGAAATACCCCGCCTGCCACACGCGGCCTTGCCTGCTGCCCAGCCGATTGAGTGCAAGCGCACTTGATGACTTCACACGTCGGGCGAGGTGGGCAAGCGTTCCAGACTTCAGTTGCAGCATCCAGTGCATGTGGTCCGGCATCACCACCCAGGCAAGCGAGCAGACGTGTCCGAGCGTCTCCATTTCATGGAACTGCGTGATCACGAAGTCGGGGGACGCTTTTGTCAGGAACCTGCGTTGTCGCGCGTGGCACGTAGTACTCAGGACGTACACCTGCCCGGGAATGGATCGGCGTCCGCGATTCAACTGTTCGCTGCTCATGTCCCATCGTGCGATGGGTAGACGCGCGTTGGAGTAAGGGGAGCGGGCAGATGCGGGTCAGCGGATGCTGCGTTGACGGCCAGCGGCCGTCACTACCGTGGGGTCAGCGCTTCTGCGCGAACAACCAGGTCCACATCGCGGTGTCGGCATAGGTGGCGTCCCAGGCGTTGTGGTTGCCATCGGGATACTCGGTGTAGCGCGCATCTGCCGCGCCGGCGGCCTTGAACGCGGCATGCAGCCTGCGGTCGTCGCGGGGCAGCACAACGTCATCCTGCGCACCATGGAACATCCAGATCGGCACGTTCTTCAGGCGCTGGGCCAGCGCGGTGTACGGATCTGCTTCGTTGGCGACGGCGGCGACGAACAGGGTCTGGCGTTCTTCGCGCGGCGCGATCACCGCCCCGCATACCGGCACGATGGCAGCGAACCGGTCCGGCGCGGAAAGCGCGATGTTCCAGCTGCCATAGCCGCCCATCGACATGCCGGTCAGGTACTGCCGCGACGGGTCAGCGGAAAACTCGGCCAGCGTCGCGTCCAGCGCCGCCAAGGCGATGCGGTTGTTCAGGCCATCCCATTCCTGGTGGTTGGGCACCTGCGGCAGCACCACCAGTGCCGGGAACGTGCTGGCATGTTCCCGAAGGTAGGGGCCGATGCCCGCCTTGGTCTGCTTCATGCCATCACGACCACGCTCACCGGACCCATGCAGGAACAGCACCACCGGCAACGGTCCGGCAGCGCGCAGGGCATCGGCGGGGACGAACACCTGGTAGCGGGAGACGTGGCCGTCCACGGTGACGCTGCGCGATTCAAATCGCCCCGCCGTGGGGTCTGGCGTGGTGGCGCAGCCGGCCAGCGACATCAGCAGGGTGGCGGCAACGGTGAGGCGCAGCAGCAGGCGATACATGGGAGCTCCCGGCAGGATGGAAACGGTTCCATCCTAGCGGTCCGGGCGACCCGCAGCATCGTGCAGCGCATCAGTCCGGTCGCGGGAAGCTGGCGATGATCTCCAGCTGCTGCTGGGCTTCCTCATTGCCCGACGCGGCGGCGGCCTGCACCTGATCGATATCCGGATGGACCACGATCAGCAGCGGATTCTCGCAGACCGGGCAGTCGTACTCGGTCACGTCCTCGGCCAGCTCCATCACCATCGCGCGCGAGCTGCCTTTCCACTCACAGGCTGCGCAGGTGTGCTGCTGGTCGCGCCATCCGGGCTGGAAATAGTTGTCTACGGTGGTGGCCATGGTCGGTACCGGTCAGTGCAGCAGGATGAGGGTGGCCAGGCCGAGGAAACTGAAGAAGCCCATGACATCGGTCACCGCGGTCACCACCACGGTACCGGCCACGGCCGGGTCCACGTTCATGCGCTTGAGCATCAGCGGCAACAGCACGCCGGCCAGTGCGGCGGCACAGAAGTTGATCATCAACGCCAGCGTGATGACGATCGAAAGCAGCCAGCTGTGGAACCAGACGAAGGCGATCAGACCGACCAGCAGGCCGATCAGGGTGCCGTTGATCATCGCCACCCGCAGTTCTTTCCACAGCAGGATCTTGGCATTGCTGGGGCCGACCTGGCCGAGCGCGATACCGCGCACCATCAGGGTCAGCACCTGCACCGCGGCATTGCCGCCGACGCCGGCGACGATCGGCATCAGTACCGCCAGCGCGACCACTTTCTGCAGGGTCAGTTCGAACTGGCCGATCACGCTGGCGGCCAGGAAGGCGGTGCACAGGTTGATGCCCAGCCAGACCACGCGGCCGCGCACGGCGCGCTTGATCGGCGAGAACAGATCTTCTTCTTCGTCCAGGCCGGCCGCGCCGAGCGCCTGGTGCTCGGCCTGCGAACGGATGATATCCACCACGTCATCGATGGTGATGCGGCCGAGCAGGATGTTGTTGTCATCCACCACCGGCGCGGATACCCAGTCATGATCGGAGAACTGGCGCGCCACTTCATCGGCACTCTCGCCGACGTCGATGGCCGGCTGCTCGTCATCGATCAACCGGTTGATCGGCGTGGTGTCTTCGTGGGTCACGAGTGCCGCCAGCGAAAGTCGCCCCAGGTACTGATGCCGGCGGCTGACCACGAACAGGTGATCGGTGTGGTCGGGCAGTTCGCCGCGCAGGCGCAGGTAGCGCAGCACCACGTCGACATTGACGTCGGCGCGCACGGTCACCACGTCCGGGTTCATCAGGCGGCCGGCGCTGTCCTCGGGATAGGACAGCACCTGCTCCAGCCGTTCGCGGTTTTCGCGGTCCATCGACTTGAGGACTTCGTCGATGACGGTGTCCGGCAGGTCTTCGACCAGATCAGCAAGGTCATCGATGTCCAGGTCTTCGACCGCGGCGATGATCTCGTCCGGGTCCATGTCCGCCAGCAGGCTTTCACGTACCTCGTCGCCGACGTGGACCAGCACCTCGCCGTCGTCTTCCGGGTCCACCAGGCCCCACACCACTTCGCGCTTGCCAGGCGGCAGCGATTCGAGCAGGTTGCCGATCTCGGCCGGGGCCAGCGTATTGACCAGGCGACGCACCGGACCCAGCCGACCGCTGTCCAGCGCATCGGAAAGCAGGCGCAGTTGGCGCGCGGTCTTGTCGTGGCGAACGGCCTCGGCCATCGGAACTCCCGCAGGAAAGAAAAGGCTGCGATCCTGGAGAGGATGCGGCATCAGGGGTGGTCAGCGCGTCATTATCGCCCGCGCGTGTGTCAATGCGGTAGCGCCGCCGCGGCGGTCACTACCGAGCGTAGACGGCCAGCGGCCGTCACTACCGGTCAGTTGCCGTTGATCCAGCGTTCGATGCTGCGGCGGTCGCGGGCGGCCAGCAGTTTCGGCGCGCGGGCGCGCAGTTCGCCGAGGTCGCTTTCGCGGATCGCGCGGCGCACTTCCAGCAGGGTGCCGGGATGCAGGCTGAACTCAGTCAGGCCGAGTGCCAGCAGCAGCGGGGCCAGCCGTGCGTCACCGGCGATTTCTCCGCATACCGCCACCGGAATCTGGTGGCGCTGGCCGGTTTCGATCACCAGCTTCAGCAGCCGCAGCACGGCCGGATGCAGTGGCGAATACAGTTCGCCGAGCGCTTCGTTGTTGCGGTCGGCCGCCAGCAGGTACTGCACCAGGTCGTTGGTACCGATGGACAGGAAGTCGACCAGGTCGATGAAGCTTTCCAGCGCGAACGCGGCGGCCGGCACTTCGATCATCGCGCCCAGCGGCACGCGTTCGCTGACCGCGTGGCCTTCGGCGCGCAGCTGGGCGGTCAGCCGGGTCATGCGCCGACGTACCGCCAGCAGTTCTTCGCGCGTGCTGACCATCGGGATCAGGATGCGCACCTTGCCGTAGGCGCTGGCGCGCAGGATCGCGCGCAGCTGGGTATCGGCCACCAGCGGCCGTGCCAGCGACAGGCGCACGCCACGCAGGCCCAGTGCCGGGTTTTCTTCGTTGCTCAGGGTCAGGCCGGTACGGTCGGCCTTGTCCGCGCCCAGGTCCAGCGTGCGGATGGTCACCAGCCGGCCGGCCATGCCCAGCGCGGCATCGCGGTAGGTGTGGAACTGTTCTTCTTCGTCCGGCAGCTCGTTGCGCTGCAGGAACAGGAATTCGGTGCGGTACAGCCCCAGTCCCTGCGCGCCGAACGCATGCGCCTGGGTGACGTCTTCCAGCGATTCGGCGTTGGCCAGCAACGCGATGTCGACCTGGTCGCGGGTGCGGCTGGGCTTGCTGCGCAGGCGACCCAGCTCACGCTGTTCGCGCGCATGTTCCTTCAGCCGCACGCGGTAATCGCGCAGGTTTTCAGCCTGCGGGTTGACGGTGATGCTGCCGTCGCTGCCATCTACGATCAGCACGTCGCCATCGCTGACCTTGTGCAGCAGGCCGGGCACGTTGACGATCAGCGGCAGGTGCAGGCTGCGGGCGAGGATCGCGCTGTGCGACAGCGCGCTGCCGGCCGTGGTGACGATGGCCACCACGCCCTGGGACTGCAGTTGGGCCATCTCGGACGGGGCGATGTTGTCGCAGACCAGGATCTCGCCGGCCAGGCCTTTCACCGCCGGCGGCAGCACCGGCTGCAGGAAGGCGTGGATGCGCCCGATCACATGGTCCAGGTCGTCCATCCGGCTCTTCAGGTAGGCATCATCCATGCCGTCGAAGACCTTGGCCAGGCGGTCGCGCTGCAGGCGCAGGGCATATCCTGCGCTGTACGGGCCACTGCGGATCAGCTCATCCAGCCCGAACAGCAGTTCCGGATCGTCCAGCAGCAGCGCATGCAGGTCGAGGAACTCGCCCGCTTCCTGGTTCAGCGCACCCTGCAGGCGCTGGCGCAGGTCGTGCATTTCATTGCGCGCGGCATCCAGCGCCACGTGCAGGCGCTTGAGCTCCTTGTCCACCTGCTGCGGCGCCACGCGCTGTTCGGCCACTTCCAGCGCATGCGCCAAGCGCACCCGCGCGCGGCCCAGCGCGGTACCCCGCGACGCGCCGTGGCCGGACAGCAGCTGCACCGGCCGCAGGCCGGTGGGAGCCAGTCCAGCACGGGCGCGCGGCATGCTCAGCTGTCCTCGTCGAAACGACGCTCGAACAGCGAGACCACCGCATCCATGGCGGCCTGTTCGTCTTCGCCGTTGATGCGGATGGTGACCGGGGTGCCCTGGCCGGCGGCCAGCAGCATCACGCCCATGATGCTCTTGGCGTTGATCTCACGGCCCTTGGCGGCCATGGTCACGTTGCAGCGGAAGGGCGCAAGTTCCTGCACCAGCTTTGCCGTGGCGCGGGCATGCAGGCCCAGGCGGTTGGTTACGGTGAGTTCTTTCTCAAGCATCGTCGACTATCGCTCCATTGCGCGCGCCCGCCGCCGCAGTGGCGGGCAGTTGATCCAGTCCCTGTTCCGGATAATTCATCACACGCAACAACATCGGCAGGCTCAGTGCAGCTACCCGACGGGCCGGCGTTCCCAGCCTGGCCAACTGCGCGGCCAGGTTGCTGGGGCTGGCACCGTACAGGTCGGTCAGGATCAGGACCCCGTCACCGCCGTCCACCCGCCGCAGGGCGGCCGAAGCGAGCGGAAGCAGGGCATCGAGATCTGCATCGAACGGTACGTCGAACGCTTCAGTCTTCAGCGGCAGATGCCGCAGCAGCCGGGTCGCCACCTCAAGCAGGGCCGATCCGACGCCAGGATGTGTTACGAGGAGAATGCCACAGGTCATGCCTGAACGTTAACAGGTCGGGATGACGCTGCGATAGCAGGCGCAGAGCCCTTCAGTGTTCCGTATTCAGCTGCACAACCAAAAAGGGGACGGAGGGGATTAAGTCGCATCCGGCATGCCACGTGCCGGATGCGACTTAATCCCCTCCGTCCCCTTTTTTCAGTCGAGTTCGCGGTGGTAGGTGGCCACGTCCTGCCAGCCTTGTTCGCGGGCGTGGCGGGCCAGCCGTTCGGCCAGGAATACCGAGCGGTGCTTGCCGCCGGTGCAGCCGAAGGCCACGGTGACGTAGCTGCGGGTGTCATTGCCCAGCTTGGGCAGCCAGGTATCCAGGAAATCGGTCAGCTGGCCGACGTAGCGCTGCACCTCCGGCTGCGCTTCCAGGTAGTCGCGCACGCCGCCTTCGCGGCCGCTGAGCGGGCGCAGTTCCGGATCCCAGTGCGGGTTGGGCAGCACGCGGGCGTCGAACACGAAGTCGGCCTCGGCCGGTACGCCGCGCTTGTAGGCAAAGGATTCGAACAGCAGCGACAGCGGCGTGGTGTGGCCCAGCGTGTACTCGGTGACGATGCGGCGGCGCAGCTGGTGCACGTTCAACGTACTGGTATCGATGATCGCATCGGCGGCACGGCGCAGCGGTGCGGTCAGTTCGCGCTCGCGGGCGATCGCTTCGGGCAGGGACAGGCCCAGTTGGCTCAGCGGGTGGCGTCGGCGGGTATCGGCATAGCGCTTGAGCACCGTTTCGTCGCTGGCTTCGAAGAACAGCAACTGTGCGTGCACGCCGGCCTCGGCGGCCAGTTGCCGCCATTGTTCCAGCTGGCCCAGGTCGCTCTGGCCGCGCACGTCGATGCCCACCGCCAGCCGCCGCGGGGCACCGCCGGGGGCGCCCAGCACGCCGCGCACGAAGGCCGGCAGCAGGTCGATCGGCAGGTTGTCCGAGCAGTAGTAGTCCTGGTCTTCGAAGGTCTTCAGGGCCACGGACTTTCCGGAGCCGGACAGGCCGCTGATGATGATCAGGGTCGGGGCGGACGGGGCAGGGCGGTTCATGGCGGGCTCTTTGTTGGTGGCGCGGGTGGTTGACGGCCAGCGGCCGTCACTACCGGGTTTACGGGGTGCGGCGTTCGAGCAGGTTGCTGTGGCGGGCGATGAACATGGCGGCTGGATCGATGCCCTTGGTGCGCAGTATGTGCAGCCGGGTGGCCGCTTCGGTCAGCACTGACAGGTTGCGTCCGGGCATCACCGGCAGGGTGATCAGCGGCACGTCCAGGTCCAGTACGTGGCGGGTGCCGGAGTCGCCGGTCAGGCGTTCGTATCCGTAGGCGCTGGGCTCGGTCATCGGCTTGGTCAGGTGGACGATCAGCCGAAGGTACTTGTTCTTCTTTACCGCCGTGTCACCGAACATTTCGCGCACGTTCAACACGCCCAGGCCGCGCACTTCCAGCAGGTCCTGCAGCAGCTCCGGGCAGGTGCCATCGAGCACGTCCGGGGCGATCTGGGTGAACTCCGGTGCGTCGTCGGCCACCAGCCGATGGCCGCGGCTGAGCAGTTCCAGTGCCAGCTCGCTCTTGCCTGATCCCGCTTCGCCGGTGATCAGCACGCCGATGGAATAGATTTCCATGAACACGCCATGCAGGATCACCCGCGGTGCGAGCGTGCGTGCCAGGTGGTAGGACAGGTGGTTGAGCAGTTCGTGGCCGCGCTTGGGCGAAAGCCACAGCGGGGTGTTGGATTCATCGGCGGCCGCGCGCAGGTCTTCGGGGCAGGGCTGGTTGCGGGTGATGACCAGCGCCAGCGGGTGCGACTGCATGATTTTTTCGATGGTTTCCCATCGGTGGCGCGAATCCAGCGAATCCAGCCAGGTCAGTTCTTCGGTGCCGAGGATCTGCACCTTGTTCGGGTAGATGGCGTTGAGGTAACCGGCCAGCGAGGGGCGCCGCGAGACCGTATTGCCCGCTTCCAGTTCGCGTTTCTCGCCTTTCTGCCCGGCCACCCAGCGCAGGGCCAGCTTGTCGCGCTGCTGGTCGAACAGTTCGCGTGCGGTGATGCTGGTATTCATGCGGCACTCGCCGGTGGCGGGAGGTCGATGATGGCGCGCAGTGCGGCCGCATCCGGAGCGTCGCGCAGGGCCTGGCGGATGCCCGGCTCGGAAAACAGCTCGGCCAGTTCGGACAGCAGCATCAGGTGCTGGTGGGTGTAATGCGAAGGCACCGCGATAGCGAACACCAGGTCCACCGGTTCGTCGCCGCCGAAGTCCACCGGCGCCACCAGTTTCAGCAGGGCGCCGCGCGGGCGTTCCAATGCCGGTGCACGTCCGTGCGGAATGGCGATGCCGTGACCGATGGCGGTGCTGCCGAGGGCTTCGCGCTCGCACAGGTTGCGATGGATCTGTTCGGTATTGGCCTGGCGGCAGGCCAGCAGCTGGGCCGCTGCCAGCAGCACGCTTTCGCGGTCGGCAGCCGCGCAGACCTGGGTCTGCACGGCGGCCATCAGATCGGTCAGGGGCATATCAGGGGGAAAGTGAAGTCATCAGACTTCATTGTCGCTCAACGGCAGGGGGACGTGCTGCTGTTTCTTCTGCTGCTTCTTTTCCTTCTCCGAGGTCAGCAGCCGGTCGACCTTGTCGGCCAGGATGTCGATCGCCGCGTACATGGTCTGTCCACTGGCCTCGGCGTGCAGGGTCTGGCCGGGGATGTTCACGGTGGCATCGACGTGGTGTTCGTTCTTCTGCAGCTTCAGCGTGACCCGAGTTTCGCAGTGCTCGCCGACGAAGTGTTTACCGGGCCGGGCGAGCTTGTCCGCCACGTACTTTTCCAGGGCCGGGGTGACTTCGACGTCTTTGCCAAACGTTTCAATGCGCATCGGGTTTCTCCTTTTGGATTTGCCAATGAACCTCTCCGCCGGGCGCGGTGTGCGTCAGGCGATCCGGACTCTTTCGTGCGAGGCGGAAATGTTCATGGCTTCACGATACTTCGCCACGGTCCGGCGCGCTACCGGTATACCGGAGGTCTTGAGCAGGTCAGCCAGCTTGGCGTCAGAAAGCGGCTTGCGCGGATTTTCGTCGTCGATCAGCCGGCGGATCATCGACTGGATGGCGGTGCTGGACGCTTCGCCGCCGCCCTCGGTGTCGATGCCCGACGCAAAGAAGGCGCGCAGGGGGATGGTGCCGCGCGGGGTGCGCACGTGCTTGCGGGCGATGGCGCGCGACACCGTGGATTCGTGCAGGCCCAGTTCGCCGGCGATTTCACGCAGGGTCAACGGACGCAGCGCCTGCGCGCCGAACTCCAGGAAGCCGGCCTGCTGCTGCAGCAGGCTGTGGACCACGCGCAGCAGGGTTTCACCGCGTGCTTCCAGGCCCTTGAGCAACCAGCGCGCTTCCTGCAGCTGCGTCTTCAGATAGCCGGCATCGGCTTCGCCGCAGCGGCGGATCATGCTTTCGTAGCCGCGGTGGATGATCACTTTCGGCCCGGCATGGCCGGCCAGTGCCGCCCGCCAGACGCCGGCCTGGCGCCAGATCACCACGTCCGGCACCACGTAGGTGTCCTGGCTGACCGGGGCGATCTGGGTGCCGGGACGGGGATCCAGCGAGCGCAGCAGGGCCACGGCGGCGTCCACGTCGGCCACCGGGCACTTGAGTTCATGGGCGATGCCGCTGACGCCACTGCGTGGCAGCCGCTCCAGCGGGCCGTCGGTGATCTGCCGGGCCAGCGCCAGCGCCGGGGTATCGGCAGGCAGCACGTCCAGCTGCAGGCGCAGGCATTCGCCGAGATCGCGCGCGCCCACGCCCACCGGGTCGAAGCGCTGGATCTGGTGCAGCACGGTCAGGATTTCATCGTCGCCGGCGTGGATGGCCGGCAGAAGGGTCTCGGCGATGCCGGCGAAGGTCTCGCGCAGGTAGCCATCGTCTTCGATCGCATCGATCAGCGCCGCGCCGATATTGCGGTCGCGCGCCGACAGCGGCGAAAGATGCAGCTGCCACAGCAGGTGGTCGGCCAGGGTTTCGGTGTCGGCGACACGCTCTGCCGCGTTGTCCAGGTCGTCATCGTCGAAGGAGCCGCCACTGCCGGCGCCGCCACTCCAGTCCACTTCGGCCGGCGCCCAGTCATCATCGCCGGAGCTGGCGCGCTCGTCGCTGTCGCGTGGCTGCTGGTCCGGCGATGGCTGTTCGGTCGGCTGGTCGCTGCCGGGGACCGGTTCGGCATTCTCCGCCCAGTCCAGCAGCGGATTGGTTTCCACCGCTTCGGCGATTTCCACGTCCAGTTCGGTGGTGGACATCTGCAGCAGCCGGATGGCCTGACGCAGCTGTGGCGTCATGACCAGGTGCTGCCCCAGCGATGTCTGCAACCGCGTCTTCATGCCACCGCCCAACGTAAAAGGAAGGGTCCGGCGGCCACCTTCACAGCTTGAAGGAGTCTCCCAGGTAGACGCGGCGGACCTCTGCGTTTTCCAGCAGGTCCGCAGGCGCGCCCTGGGCCAGCACCGTACCTTCAGCGAGGATATACGCCCGGTCGCAGATTCCCAAGGTTTCGCGCACGTTGTGGTCGGTGATCAGCACGCCGATGCCACGCTGCTTGAGGTGGGTGACGATGCGCTGGATCTCGCCCACTGAAATCGGGTCGACGCCGGCGAACGGTTCGTCGAGCAGGATCAGCCGCGGCTGGGCGGCCAGGGCACGGGCGATTTCGCAGCGTCGACGCTCGCCACCGGACAGGCTGGCGCCCTGCTGTTCGGCGACATGGCCCAGCTGCAGTTCGTCCAGCAGGCTGGCCAGTTCGCGTTCGCGGCCGGCGCGGTCCAGGTCATCGCGCAGCTCCAGCACCAGCCGGATGTTGTCGGCCACGGTGAGCTTGCGGAACACTGACGGTTCCTGCGGCAGGTAGCCCACGCCCTGCTTGGCGCGGGTGTACATGGGGTCGCTGGTGATGTCCTTGCCGTCCAGCACGATGCTGCCGGCATCGGCAGCCACCAGGCCGACGATCATGTAGAAACAGGTGGTCTTGCCGGCACCGTTGGGGCCCAGCAGGCCGACCACTTCACCGGCTTCCAGGGTTAGGCCGAAGTCCTTGACCACTTCGCGCTGCTTGTAACTTTTACGCAGGCCCTTGGCGACGAGCATTACTTGCTGCTCCCGGCGGCCGGCGCCTTGTTCTTGGGCTGGATGACGGTGCGCACGCGGCTGCCGTCGCCGCCGCTGTTCATTTCACCGCTGCGGGTGTTGTAGACCATGCGCTGGCCGGCATTGGTGCCGCGCGCGCTGGTGACCTTGTAGTTGCCGGTCAGGGTGATGATTTCGCTGGTGATGTCGTAGTCGATGCGGTCGGCGGTGGCATCCATCCAGGTGCCATCGTCCATCTGCTGGCGCATGGTGGCCTGCTTGCCGGTGAAGATCGCGCGCACCGCTTCGCCGCCCTTGATCTGGATCTCGGCATTGGCCGCACGCAGGTCCAGCGACCCCTGGGTGATCACCACGCCGCCGGTCATCAGCGTCTTGCCGTCACCGGTGAGGGTACCGGTCTGCGCACCGGCATCGATGTTCATCGGTTCGTTGCGGTCGGTGGATTTCGCGCTGGCCAGCAGCGGGAACATCAGGCTGAGCGCGCAAAGGGCTGCAAGGTGGATTTTCATCGTGTCCGTTTCTGCCGGATGGTGGCCTGGTCGCGCCAGGCGGAAAAGGGAAGCATGCCGCAGGGTCATCGCCGGGGCAGGTAGCGGCCCTTGGACTGGCTGAGGAAATGATACGTGTTGTTGTTGGAATCCAGTTCGAACCCGACGCCGCTCTGTTCCATGCCCGGACGGGTCATGGTCACCAGCGCATCGGTACGTGCCCGGTTTTCCTTGGGGAAAACGTTCAGATGGGTGGTGCGGAAGGTGGTCGGCGGGGTGTTGCCCACGGTCGGGCTGTCACCGGCGACGTTGCCACGCAGGCGCATTTCTTCGCCCTTGGCACTGACCCAGCCGGTTTCCGAACGCAGCGTCCAGTGGTTGCCGTCCTGGCCGGGCATTTCGAAGACCGGGGTGGCGATGGTGAGGGTCTGGTCGGCGCGCAGGCGCTCCAGCCGCGGGGCGCGCAGCGTGGTCGATTCCTTGCCTTCATCGTCCAGCATGACGATCTGGAAATCGTGCAGCACGTAATCCACGCTGCCATCGTCGACGACGGCCTGCGGGCCCTTGTCGCGGTTGCGCAGCAGCGACCAGCCGCTGAGGATGGCCACGACCAGCAGGGTCGCGCCGATGGCGGTACGCCAGTTCATGCCCCGAACCCTGCAAGCACCGCGTCGACGCGGCCCTGCGCGGCCAGCAGCACGTCGCACAGTTCGCGCGCGGCGCCACGTCCGCCCTCGGCGCGGGTCTGCCAGTGCACGCGCTCGGCGATCCACGGGTGGGCGTTGGCCGGGGCCACGGCCAGGCCGACATGGCTCAGCGGGGCCAGGTCGGGCAGGTCATCGCCCATGAAAGCGACCTGGTCAAGGGTGATGCCGTGCTGCGCGCACAACGCCTGCACGCTGGCCAGCTTGTCGCCGACCGCGATCTGGGTGTCGATGCCGAGGTCGGCGCCGCGCTTCAACGCCGATTGGCTGTTGCGCGCGGTGATGAGCACGGGGTGGATGCCGTGCTTCTGCAGTAGTTTCAGTCCCAGGCCGTCCTGCACGAAATATGCCTTGCTCTCGTTGCCTTCACGGTCGTAGTAAAGCTGACCGTCGGTGAGCGTGCCGTCCACGTCAAAACACGCCAGGCGGATGCGCGCGGCGGCGGCATGCAGGTGGGCAGGGAAAGCAGGCAGGGGGGACCAGGGCATCGGTTCGCGGGTATCCGGGTTGTCGTGCGGTAAGGGATGAATGGGGGCGGGGCGAGTTCGGTTAAACCACCCGGGCCCGCAACAGGTCATGAATGTTCAGCGCGCCGACCGCGCGTCCAGCCTCATCCACCACCACCAGGCCGTTGATTTTATGGGTTTCCATCAGCCGCGCCGCTTCCACCGCGAGCTGGTCGGCGCCGATGGTGCGCGGGCTGCGGGTCATCACCTCGGCGATTTTCGCGCTGCGCACGTCCAGTTCGCTGTCCAGCGCCCGGCGCAGGTCGCCATCGGTGAACAGCCCGATCAGGATCCCGTCCGCATCGACCACGGCGGTCATGCCGAGGCGCTTGCGGCTCATCTCCACCAGCGCCTCGCTGAGGCTGGCGCCGGCGTCCACGCGGGGCAGGTCGTCGCCGCTGTGCATGACATCGGTGATGTGCAGCAGCAGGCGCCGGCCGAGGCTGCCGGCCGGGTGCGAGCGGGCGAAATCATCGGCGGTGAAGCCGCGCGCATCCAGCAGCGCCACCGCCAGCGCATCGCCCATCGCCAGCGAGGCGGTGGTGCTGGAGGTCGGCGCCAGCGCCAGCGGGCAGGCTTCGGCGGGCACGCTGACATCCAGGTGCACGTCGGCGGCGCGGGCCAGGCTGGACTGCGGCTTGCCGGTCATCGAAATCAGCAGGTTGCCCTGGCGCTTGAGCACCGGCAGCAGCATCAGCAGTTCGTCGGACTCACCGGAGTAGGACAGCGCCAGCACTACGTCGGCTTCGGTGATCATGCCCAGGTCGCCGTGGCCGGCCTCGCCCGGGTGCACGTAGAACGCCGGGGTGCCGGTGGAGGCCAGCGTGGCGGCGATCTTGCGCGCGATGTGCCCGGACTTGCCCATGCCGGTGGCCACCACCCGCCCACGGCTGGACAGGATGTGCTGGCAGGCCTGCTGGAACGCTTCGCCCAGCCCGGCGGCGACCGCGTCCAGGGCTTCGCGTTCGATCTGGAACACGCGCTTGCCACTGGCCACCAGCGCGGCCGGGTCGGCGGAAGGGCGGGCCGGCAGGCCGGCAGCAGGGAAGGGCAGGGTGGGATCAGCCATGCGAGCGCCACGCAGCAGAGTAGAATGTGCGGACATTTTATTAGGAAAGCCCGTTGGACGCCGACACCATCCGCAATCTGATCGAAACCGGCCTGCCCGGCGCCCGCGCCGACGTGCAGGGTGACGATGGCGTGCACTTCGAAGCGACCGTGGTCTGCGAGGCCTTCGCCGGCAAGATGCCGTTGGCCCGCCACCGCATGGTGTACGCCACCCTCGGCGATCTGATGGGCGGCGCGATCCATGCGCTGGCGCTGAAGACCGTGACCCCGGCCGAAGCCGGCTGAACCTGGAAAAGACCCTGATACATGGCCAAGATCGTTGTGACCGGCGGCAAAGCGCTGCACGGTGAAGTAAGCATCTCCGGCGCCAAGAACGCCGTCCTGCCCATCCTGTGCGCCACCCTGCTGGCCGATGCGCCGGTGGAAATCACCAACGTGCCGCACCTGCACGACGTGGTGACCACGGTGAAGCTGCTGGGCGAACTGGGCGCCAAGGTGACCATCGACCAGGGCACGCTGTCGCGCGGCAGCGCGATCGTGGTCGACCCGCGTCCGGTCAACCAGCACGTGGCGCCGTACGAACTGGTGCGCACCATGCGTGCGTCGATCCTGGTGCTGGGCCCGCTGCTGGCCCGCTTCGGCGAAGCCGAAGTATCGCTGCCCGGCGGCTGCGCGATCGGCTCGCGCCCGGTGGACCAGCACATCAAGGGCCTGCAGGCGCTGGGTGCGGAGATCGTCGTGGAGAACGGCTTCATCAAGGCCAGTGCCAAGCGGCTGAAGGGCGGTCACTTCACCTTCGACATGGTCAGCGTGACCGGCACCGAGAACGTGCTGATGGCCGCCGTGTTGGCCGAAGGCACCACCGTGCTGGACAACTGCGCGATGGAACCGGAAGTCACCGACCTGGCGCATTGCCTGATCGCGCTCGGCGCGAAGATCGAAGGCCTGGGCACTGCCCGGCTGGTGATCGAAGGCGTGCCGCGCCTGGGCGGTGGTCGTCATGAAGTGCTGCCGGACCGCATCGAGACCGGCACCTTCCTGGTGGCCGCGGCGATGACCGGTGGCAGCGTGACGGTGAACCGTGCGCGCCCGGACACGATGGAAGCGGTGCTGTCCAAGCTGATCGAAGCTGGCGCCACCATCAGCACCACCGCCGACACCATCACTCTGGACATGCAGGGCAAGCGGCCGAAGGCGGTCAACCTGACCACCGCGCCGTACCCGGCGTTCCCCACCGACATGCAGGCGCAGTTCATGGCGCTCAACTGCGTGGCCGACGGCGTGGGCGTGATCAACGAGACGATCTTCGAAAACCGTTTCATGCACGTCAACGAACTGCTGCGCGTGGGTGCGGACATCCAGGTGGAAGGCCATACCGCCATCGTGCGCGGTGCCGAACGGCTGAGCGGTGCGCCGGTGATGGCGACCGACCTGCGTGCGTCGGCGTCGTTGATCCTGGCGGGCCTGATGGCCGATGGCGATACCACCATCGACCGCATCTACCACCTGGACCGCGGCTACGAGAACATCGAAGAGAAGCTGTCCGCGCTCGGTGCCACCATCAGGCGCGTGCAATGATCCTGCGCGGCAGGTTCACCCGCCGTCGCAAGGCGCTGCTGGCGCTGGTGCTGCTGATGCTGGCTTACCTGGGCTACGCCTGGTTTGCCGACATCGCCATCACCAAGGGCGTGGAACAGAAGGACATGGACTGGAACGGCGATGGCACCGTCACCCGTGACGAGATCATCCAGGCCTTCCACGCGGTGGGCGCGACCGACACGAAGGAGGGCAACCGCGAGTGCCGCACCTTCGTGTGGCGCAGTACCGGCGAACAGATCCGCGTGGACTGCCGCACGGTGTTCCAGGCCGAGTAAGGGTAGCGACGGCCGCTGGATGCCGGTGGGTGACGACCGTTGGTCGTCACCCACCACCGCGCATCCGGTAGTGACGGCCGCTGGCCGTCAATGCGGTGATGGACGGCCAGCGGCCGTCCCTACCGATAAGTCAGTTCAGACCCTTGATGGTCAAGTCCAGCGCGTCCTTGCCGCTCTCGCGCTGCAGCAGGCGCGCCGGCACCGGGAACTCCGGCACGATCCAGGCAATCAGTTCCTTGTTGCCATCCACGCGCGACACCTTGGTCGCTTCGTAGTTCTTGCCCGCCACGGTGACCGCTTCCTTGCCGACCACGCGGTAGCTCATCGGCTTGATCCGGCCTTCGTCCACCATGCGGTAGTTCAGCGGCCTGCCGGCGGCGAGGTCGCGCGCGATGGCCAGGTTGATCAGCAGCGCATCCATGTCACCCGCCTTCAGCGCCACCGGCCCCGCACGGTCCGGCTTGATGTCGCCGGTCCAGGTTGCCTGGTTGCTGGTCCAGTTGTAGTTGGCCTGCACGTTGCGCTTCTTGACCAGCAGCACCGAACTGTCCTGGCTGCTCAGCGGGCGCAGGCGGCCGTTGGCTTCCTCGAACACGGTGCTCTGGCTCAGGTCGGCCAGCTGGTTCTTGACCTTCAGGCTGTAACGCCATTTGCCGGTGCCTTCGCTGGCCAGGGTCATCGTGCCGTTGGCCTGCATGCCCATGTAGCTGGCAAGGTAATCGGCCTTGAACGGCTGCAGTGCCATCGCGGGCAGGCTGGCTACCGACAGGGCGGCAGCGGCGATCCAGGTCAGCGGGCGTTGGAACGTGGTCATGCTCAGACTCCTTGGTATTCGATGAGGCGCAGGTCGATGTAGTCCTGGCCATCTTTGCGTTGCAGGATGCGCACCGGCGTCGGTACGCCGTTGGCGATCCACAGGATGGTTTCGTCGTTGCCGCCATTGCTGCGCGCCACGCGCAGCGCGTCGTAGGACAGTTCGCCTACCTGCACGCTTTCGGTGGCGCCGGCGGCCTGGTAATCGTGCTGGCGCACGCGGCCGACATCGACGTAGCGGTAATGCATCGCACTGCCCGGGCGGGCGTCACGCATGATCGCCAGGTTCAGCAGCAGCGCGCTCTGGTCACCGGCCTGCAGCGGAATCGGCTGCGTGCGTTCCTTCTTCAGGTCGCCGGTCCAGCGCGCGGTACCGGCCTGCCAGTCATACGTACCGGTGACTTTCTTGCCCAGGAACAGGCCCTTGCGCACGGTGCTCTGGCTCAGTGGCCGGTACTGGCCACCGCTGTTCTCGAACACGGTGCTCTGTTCAAGGTTCAGGCCCAGCACGCTGGCGAAGCCGCGGCGTCCGACCACCTGCATGTCCACGCGCCACTGCGTGCCACCTGCGTGGGTGACGCGCATGGTCGCATCGCCTGCTTCCTTGCCCTTGTAGAAGGCCTGGTAGGTAGCGGTGAACGGTTCCAGCGCGGGCGGTTCCCAGGCCAGCGCGGGCAGCGCAGGAGCCACCGGCGCCGCCTCGGCCGGGGCGGCGGCGGGCGCGGGCTGCGGCACCTGCTGCGCAGCCGAAGGCAGCGCTGCCAGGCAGAACAGGGCGGACAACAACAGCGCGGGACGGTGCAGCGTCGTGTTCTTCATACCAGGCAGCGGCAAAGGGAAAGGGGAGCATGCCAGCGCCGGGGTCAGCGGCGCGTGTTCAGCAACTCAGTAAGCCTGCAGCATGCGTGCCGAATCTAGGGCCAGTGGGCTGAAAAGGGGGTGACCGTCGAGCTGGAGCTGACCGTCCTGTTCAGTTACCCGGCCGCTGGCCAGCAACTGCAGGCTGGCGATCAGCAGCGGATGCTCCACGTCCAGCACGCGCGCGGCCAGGGTCTGCGGGGTATCGGTGGGCAGTACCGGCACCCGGGCCTGCGCCAATACGGTGCCTGCATCCAGTTCCGGCACCACGAAATGCACGCTGGCGCCATGTTCGGCATCGCCGGCTTCCAGCGCCCGCGCATGCGTGTGCAGGCCCTTGTGCCGCGGCAGCAGGGACGGATGGATGTTGACCAGTCTGCCCTCGAAGCGGGCCACGAAGGCGGCACCGAGGATGCGCATGTAGCCGGCGCAGACGATCCAGTCCGGTGCGCTGGCGGCGACCGCGTCGCCCAGCGCGGACTCGTAGGCGGCGCGGTCGGCGAAGTCGCGCGGTGCCGCGGCCCAGCGCCGTGGCGCCGGCATGCGCTGCAGGGCTTCAGCGTCGGGGCGGTCGGAAAACACGCCCACGACCTCGGCCTGCAGCTGCCCCTGCGCGATCGCATCCAGGATCGCCTGCAGGTTGCTGCCGCGGCCGGAGGCCAGCACGGCGATGCGCGTGCAACCGGTCATGCCACGGCCTTGCGCGGGCTGTCCAGGAAGCTGGCCGTCACTTCGGTGCGCAGCAGCGCCCACAGCGCATAGGCGGCGAGCGCCACGCCCAGTGCCCCGGTCAGGCAGGCCAGCCCGGCCACGACCAGGCACAGCCGATGCTGGCGACGCTTGCCGATGCATCCGGCCACCTTGAGGCTCAATCCGCCCAGCACTGCGTACAGGCCTGCGCCCACGCCCATCAGGATGAACAGCAGCCACGGCGCGGCATCGGGCCCGCTGCCGGGCGGCTCGCTGACGTAGCCTGCCACGGTGACCAGCAGCAGGAAGGCGGCGAGGACCAGTTCGAAGCCCCCCAGTACATAGAACAGGATCTTCAACGTGTGCAGGTGCGAATCGACCTGCATCGCGGTCCAGCCGCGTGGGGCATGAAGCGGGGGAGGCGTGGCGGACATGGGTGCCTCAGGCCGGGGTGACCGGCGCGGCGCCGAAGGCAGCCTTGACCGCAGGACGCACCAGCACGATCAGGGTGAACACGCCGAGCACGGTGCCGAAGGGCATGAAACAGCAGGAAATCCCGGCCACGACCATGCACAGCACGTGTCGCCGGCGCTGGGCCAGGCAGCGGCCTGCGTAGGCCATGAAGCCGGCAAGGGTCAGGCCGCCGGCGATGAACGCGCCGGCGAAGGCCACGAAGAACCAGCCGAACAGCCGGGGGTCGAACGGTTCGTTGCCCTGTTCGCTTTCCATGGGCAGGTGTCCGGTGACGATGGCCAGGCCCATGACCAGGTGGATCAGCGGGAACAGCGAAAACAGCGCGGTGATGCCGGCCACCACGTAATGGAAGATCGACAGCAGGCGCAGATGGTCAGCGTCCTGCGCACCCAGGGGCGTAGTGGACATGGCGGTCTCCTTGATGGCCGTGAGAACCGGGCAGGCGCCCGGAACAGGTAGCGCCGGGCCATGCCCGGCGAGCGCAGCGGTAACCGGGATCCGCCGAGCATCGCTCGGCGTTACCGGCAGGCTCCTTCTGTCAGCCGATGTGCACGCGCTCGGCGCCTTCAACGGCCGGCACCACCTTGCCGATGGTCCAGTGCTGCAGGCCCTGTGCGCCGGCGGCGTCGGCCACGGCGGCGACCTGGTCGGCGGCCACGATCAGCACGAAGCCGATGCCGCAGTTGAAGGTTCGCCACATCTCGGCATCGGCCACCGCGCCTTCGCGCTGCAGCCACTGGAATACCGGCGGCAGGGTCCAGCTGCCGGCGTCGATGTCCAGGCCGAGGCCTTCGGGCACCACGCGGATGATGTTCTCGGTCAGGCCACCGCCGGTGACGTGGGCCATGCCGTGGATCGCCTCGCCGTGGGTCTTGAGCAGGGCCAGGATGGGCTTCACGTACAGGCGGGTCGGCGCCATCAGCGCATCGACCAGCTTCACCCCGTCTTCCAGCACGTGTCCGGCCGGCTGCCCGGCGCGGTCATAGATGCGGCGCACCAGCGAATAGCCGTTGGAATGCGGGCCGGACGAGGCGATGCCGATCAGCACGTCGCCCTCGGCAACGCTGGCGCCGTCCTTCAGTTCGCTCTTTTCCACGCCGGCCACGGTGAAACCGGCCAGGTCGTACTCGCCCGGGGCATACATGTCGGGCATTTCAGCGGTTTCGCCGCCGATCAGCGCGCAGCCCGCTTCGGTGCAGCCGTTGGCGATGCCGCCCACGACCGCCGCCGCAGTGTCGATGTCCAGCTTGCCGGTGGCGAAGTAATCCAGGAAGAACAGCGGCTCGGCGCCCTGCACCAGCACGTCGTTCACGCACATGGCGACCAGGTCGATGCCGATGGTGTCGTGGCGGCCCAGCTGCTGGGCCAGTTTCAGCTTGGTGCCGACGCCGTCGGTACCGGACACCAGGACCGGCTCGCGGTACTTGTTGGACAGGTCGAACAGGGCGCCGAAGCCGCCCAGTCCGCCCATCACTTCAGGGCGGAAGCTGCGCTTGACCAGCGGCTTGATGCGTTCGACCAGTTCGTTGCCGGCATCGATGTCGACACCCGCGTCACGGTAGGTGAGGGGCGTAGGGGCGGAGGACGGGCTGTTGGTCACGGGCGTCGGCGCTGGCAAGGGTGAGACGGCGATTTTAACAGGCCACGTTGGCGCAAAGACCCTATTCGGGCAACAATCTCCCCGGATACGTCGAGCCAATGGAAGTCCAGATGCCCCGCAGCCCCCTCAGGACCACGTTTCTCATCATGCTCCTCGCGGCGTGCCTGCCCTTTGCCGCCTTGGCCCAGAGCGGCCTGCGCACCGAAGGAGACGTGGCCACCGCCGCCGGCGCCTACGAGGCCGAGGTCCCGGTCCGGGGCCAAAGCGACGCCGATCGCAACGGCGGCCTGTCGCGCGCGCTGGCCGAAGTGCTGGGCAAACTGTCCGGCGACCGCAACATCACCGCCCGCCCGGGCGTGGTGCAGGCCCTGCGCAACGCCAAGGATTACGTGCAGAGCTACGACTACAAACAGGACCAGAGCACCACCGCCAGCGGCGCGCCGAACTTCCGCACGCTGCTGGTCGCCCGCTTCCGGGAAGACGACGTGGATGCGATGGTGGCCGCGCTGGGCCTGCCGGTGTGGCCGCTGCCGCGCCCCAAGCCGGTGCTGTGGCTGGCCATCGACGATGGCAGCGGCCCGCGGCTGGTGACCGTGCAGCAGGCCAACGCGGTGCGCCCGGTGCTGGCGCGCGCGGTGGAACGCGGCTTCAAGCTGGGCCTGCCCACCGGCAGCACCGCCGAACAGGCGCTGGTCGGCGCGATCTGGCGCCAGGACACCGCGGCGGTGGCCCGGGCTTCGGCCCGTTACGCCCCGCCGATGCAGCTGATCGGCAAGCTGTCGCGCGCTGATGGCGGCTGGACGGCGGACTGGGTGTTCGTCGACAACGGCCGTGAACTGAACAAATGGACCACCAAGGATGCCAACGCGATGCGCGCGATGGCCGGCGGTGCCGATGGCGCGGCCGACGCGCTGGTGCGCCGGTATGCCAAGCCTGGCGCGGCGACCGGACAGGCCGGCACCTACCGCATCGTGGTGACCGGGATCGACAGCGCCGACGACTACATGCGCCTGGCCGCCGGCCTGCGCGAAGTGCCGGTGGTGCGCAACATCATCCCGCTGCGCGCGCTGGGCAACCGGCTGGAACTGAGCGTTGAAATGACCACCGGCCTTGCCGGGTTGAACCGCATGCTGGGCGAGGACGGCGTGCTGGTGCCGGTCGCCCCGGTGGCGATCACCCTGGACGGTGAAGAACAGAACCCGGCCCCGGCCAGCAACGAGTACCGCCTGCGATGATCCACACCCCGGAGGCGGAAATCGCCCTGTTCCTGCGCCGCGTCAAGTTCGTCGCGGTTGCGCTGCTGATCGGCTGGGTCGTCTGGCTGCTGGCGCCCATCCTGACCCCGTTCGTGCTGGCGCTCGCGCTGGCCTGGCTCGGCGATCCGCTGGTGGACCGCATCGAGGCCACCGGACGTTCGCGCAACACCGGCGTGATCCTGGTGTTCGTGGCGATGGTGCTGGTGATCACCGCGCTGCTGTTGATCCTGGTGCCGATGATCGAGCGCCAGATCAGCACCTTGATCGCTTCCGCGCCGCAGGCCCAGGCCTGGCTGATGGAAAAGGGCATTCCCTGGTTCGAACAGAAGACCGGCCTGGAAGTGATGCAATGGCTGGATTCGGAGCGGGTGATGGATTACATCCGCAGCCACTGGCAGCAGGCTGGCGGGGTGGCCAAGCAGTTCTTCGGCTATGTGCAGCGTTCCGGCTTTGCGATGGTGACCTGGGTGGTCAACCTGCTGTTGCTGCCGATCCTGGCGTTCTACTTCCTGCGTGACTGGGACCTGCTGGTGGAGCGCGTGCGTTCGGTCATCCCGCGCAACCATGTGGGCACCATCACCCAGCTGGCGCGCGAGTCCAACGACGTGCTCGGCGCGTTCATCCGTGGCCAGTTCCTGGTGATGATCGCGCTGGGCGTGATCTATGCCGGTGGCCTGACGATGGTCGGCCTCAACCTTGGGCTGTTGATCGGCATCATCGCCGGGCTGATCAGTTTCATTCCCTACCTGGGCGCCACCACCGGCATCCTGATGGCGGTGATCGCCGCCCTGGTGCAGGCGCAGGGCTTCGACCTGAAGCTGCTGCTGCTGGTCGGCGTGGTGTTCACCGTGGGCCAGTTGCTGGAAAGCTACGTGCTGACCCCGCGCATCGTCGGCGACAAGATCGGCCTGCATCCGGTGGCGGTGATCTTCGCGGTGATGGCCGGTGGCCAGCTGTTCGGTTTCCTCGGCATGCTGCTGGCACTGCCGGTGGCGGCGGTCAGCAACGTGCTGCTGCGTTACGCGCACCAGCGCTACCGCGAAAGCGAGCTGTATGCCGGTGAGAAGCCGTCCATCGTGCTCGATTCCTACATCGACAAGCCGGTGATCATCGTCGACGGTTCGCCGAAGGGGCCGGAACCGAAGTGAGCGCAGTACCGCAGCTGCCGCTGGCCCTGCATTACCCGCAGGACGAGCGGCTGGAGACCTTCATCGGCGCACCGGATGGTGCGCTGGCGCAGCTGCGCGCGATCGCCGTGGGCGCCAGCCCGGACTGGGTGTACCTGGAAGGTGCGGCCGGCACCGGCAAGACCCACCAGGCCCTGGCGATGTGTTCCAACGCCGAACAGGCCGGGCGCACGCCGACCTACGTACCGCTGAGCGCGGTGGTGGGGCGGGTGCGTGCGGTGCTGGAAGGGCTGGAACAGCGCGACCTGGTGGTGCTCGATGGACTGGACGCGGTGGCCGGTGGGCGCGAGGACGAGGTGGCGTTGTTTGATTTCCACAACCGTGCGCGCGCGGCGGGCACGGCGGTGATGTATACGGCGCAGGCTTCGCCGGCCGAGCTGGGGCTGGTGCTGCCGGACCTGCGTTCGCGGTTGGGCCAGTGCGTGCGCGTGGTGCTGCAGGCGCTGGACGAGGAGGGGCGTGCGGCGGTGCTGCGCGACCGCGCGTTGCGCCGTGGCCTGGCCATCGACGAGGCCTCCATCGAATGGCTGCTGTCGCATTCCGGGCGCGAGCTGGGCGGGCTGATCACGCTGATGGATTGGCTGGATCGCGAATCGCTGGCGGCCAAGCGGCGGATCACCGTGCCGTTCCTGCGCCAGGTACTGGAAGACGGCCGGCCGCGTTACTGAGCGGTGGGTGGATGCCGGGCTTGCAGCCCGGCGGCCCGCTTTGGAGCAACGGCAACGGCAACAGCCTGCAGGGCTGTGTGTTGGCGGCGCGGGGTGGGTTGGCGGGACACGCCGTGAATCCATCCATGGAGGCTGCATCGCCGCATCCATGCGGCTCAGCGTCCCGCGAACCCACCCCGCCCCACCTTCGACAGGTCCATGGTGGCCTTGGAACACGGGGTAGCGCCGACCCATGGTCGGCGGATCGCAGGGTGAAGGGAGTGGGGAAACAGACGGGGTCAGAGTCCTTTCGCATAGCGAAAGGACTCTGACCCCTGCCTTTATTTCTTTCATCACGCGGGTGGCGGCCACCGGAACCTGTCAGGGGGACGGGCGGCGGGGCTGGGCGGGGGCGTTGAGCGCCATGGATGGCGCGAAACGAGGCCCGCAGGATGCGGTCTTTGCCGTCCCCCGACCAGCCCCACCGCCCGGCCCGCCCCCAGCGGCGGCTTCAAAAAACAGCCACCCGCGAGGGGGTCTCACCCGTTCGACCAACCCAACTCCGCTTCCAGCGCGCGCAGCCGATCCACCGTCCCCACATCCGTCCAGCGTCCACGATGGTGCTGCCCGGTGACCAACGCCTGCGCCATGAAATGCTTCTGCAGCGGCACCACGCTGAAGCGCGGCGGCGTGCGTTCGCTGCCCGCTGCCGTGCCGATCACGCGCTGCCAGTCGGCCACGATGGAGGGCCGGTACACACCAATGCCGGCATAGGTCAGGCAGTCGCCGGCGCGGTCGTGGTGCAGCACGCCGTCGGCATCCAGTCGGTAGTCGCCGTGCGGGTGCTGGGCCGGGTTGTCCACCATCACCAGGTGCGCCTGACCGGCCGGCTCGCGCGGCAAGGCAGCGAAGTCGAAGTCCGTCCAGATATCGCCGTTGACCACCAGGAACGGGGCATCGCCCAGTGCCGGCAGGGCGTTCAGGATGCCGCCGCCAGTCTCCAGCGGGGTGTCGCCTTCGTTGACGAAGTGCAGGCGCAGGCCCCACTGGCTGCCATCGCCCAAGGTGGGCGCAAACGCGCCGGCGAGCCACGAAATATTGACCACCACATCGCGGACGCCAAGCGCCGCCAACCGCTCCAGGTGCCACACGATCAACGGCTTGCCGGCCACCGGCAACAGCGGCTTGGGCGTGTGCAGGGTGAGCGGGCGCATGCGCTCGCCCAGGCCCGCAGCGAAGATCAGCGCCTTCATCGGGCCGGTACCGGTTCGCCCTGGGCTGCCATCGCCGGCTTGATGCGCGTATCGAGCAGCTGCTGCAGTCCGGCCAGTTCCGGGTAACGCGGCAGTACTTCATCCAGGTAGGCGATGAAACGCGGTGCGTCGTCCAGGTAATGACCCTTGCCATCGCGGTAGCGCAGGCGGCTGAAGATGCCCAGGCACTTCAGGTGGCGCTGGATGCCCAGCCAGTCGGCATCGCGCAGGAAAACCGCAAGCGCCGGCACCGGCAGGCCGGCCGCCAGCGCGCGCTGGTGGTAGCGCGCCAGCCAGCCATCCACGCGTTCCAGCGGCCAGCTCAGGAAGGCATCCTTGAACAGGCTGACCGGGTCGTAGGCAATGGGGCCACGCACCAGGTCCTGGAAGTCCAGCACCGCCGGGCCATCGGCCACCGGCATCAGGTTGCGCGGCATGAAATCGCGGTGGGTCATTACCTGCGCCTGGCCCAGTGCGTTGTCCATCAGCACCTGCTGGGCGGCCTGCAGGCTGGCGCGGTCATCCGCGTCCAGGCTGATGCCCAGGTGGCGCTGCAGGAACCAGTCATCGAACAGCCCCGCATCGCGTTGCAGCAGGGCCTCGCCGAAGCGACCGAAGTCGTCCGGCACCGGCATCCGTTGCAGGCTGAGCAGCTGGTCCATCGCGCGCTCGAACCACGCATCGGCGCTGTCGGCGTCGATCACCTTGGCCAGGGTCGGCCCGCCCAGGTCTTCCAGCAACAACAACCCCACCTCGATGTCTTCGGCCAGCACCGCCGGCACGCGCAGGCCCTGCGCCTGCAGCAGCGTGCGCATGCGCAGCCACGGCCGCACGTCTTCCAGGCCGGGCGGGGAATCCATCACGATGTGGCTGCCAGCGCGGCTGGTGGCGCGCCAGTAACTGCGCATGCCCGCATCCACCGACGCCCGGTCCAGCGTGGCCAGTTCATCGCCCAGCCGTGCGCGCGCCCAATGCAGGCGCTGCGCGGCGCGTTCGGGATGGGAAGCGGGATCGTTCATGCAGGCAGCATCCGGGCGCCCGCGGGCGCCGACATCAGGAAGAAGAAAGAAGGATCAGCGACGACCGCCGCTGACCAGGCGGAGCAGGGCCAGCACCGCGACCGCGCCGAGCACCGCACCGAGGAAACCGGCCGGTTCACCGGCGGCGTACCAGCCCATGTACTGGCCGAACCAGCCGGCCAGCAACGCGCCGACGATGCCGAGCACGATGGTCAGCAGGCAGCCCATGCGGTTGTTGCCGGGCATGACGAAGCGGCCGAGCAGGCCGACCACGAAGCCGACCAGGATGATGTAGAGCCAGCTGCTGCTGCCGAACAGACCATTCATGGGCATCGAATCCTTTGCACGGAGGGACGCCGCCAGGCCAGGCCGGCGGCGTCGCTCACTTTACCCAGTTCAGCAGCAGCCGTGGCCGCCGTGGCGGGTGCCGCTGTCGGCGGCGACCGGCGAACCACTGGTTTCCCCGCGCAGGCTGGCGGCGTGGTGCTCGCTGATCACCTTGGACACGCAGGCGGTGACCTTCTTGCCCATCGGGATGTGCAGGAACTCGTTCGGACCGTGTGCGTTCGAATGCGGGCCGAGCACGCCGGTGATCATGAACTGGGCGCCGGGGAACTTCTCGCCGAGCATGCCCATGAACGGGATGGAGCCACCTTCGCCCATGTACATGGCCGGCTTGTCGAAGAACATCTGGCTGGCATCGTCGATCGCCTTGGTCAGCCACGGCGACATCGCCGGTGCGTTCCAGCCGCTGGAGGCCTTCTCCAGGTCCAGCGTCACTTCGGCACCGTTAGGCGGGTCGCGCAGCAGCGCTTCCTTCAGCAGTTCGCCGCAGGCCTTGCCGTCGGCGGTCGGCGGCAGGCGCAGCGACAGCTTCACCGCGGTGTGAGGACGCAGCACGTTGCCGGCCGATTCCAGCGACGGCATGCCGCCGATGCCGGTCACCGACAGGGCCGGGCGCCAGGTGCGGTTGAGCACCAGCTCGGTCAGGTCTTCGTTCATCGGCACCAGGCCGTCGACCAGCGGGAACTTGTCGAAGATGGCGGTATCGACGACTTCGGCGGCGCGCTTGGCCTGCTCCAGGCGCTCGGCGGGAATCTCCACCTGCATGCCGTCGATCAGGATGCGGCCGGTGTCCTGGTCCTCGATGCGCGACAGCAGCTGGCGCAGCAGGCGGAAGCTGGACGGCACCACGCCGGATGCGTCACCGGAGTGCACGCCTTCATTCAGTACCTTGACCGAGAAGTTGCCGCCGGTCAGGCCGCGCAGCGAGGTGGTGCACCACAGCTGGTCGTAGTTGGCGCAGCCCGAATCCAGGCACACCACCAGCGAGGGCTTGCCGATGCGGTCGGCCAGATGGTCGACGTAGGCGGGCAGGTCGTAGCTGCCGGATTCTTCGCAGGCTTCGATCAGGATCACGCAGCGTGCATGCGGCAGGCCCTGGGCCTGCAGCGCCAGCACCGCGGCCAGTGAACCGAAGATGGCGTACCCGTCATCGGCGCCGCCACGGCCGTACAGCTTGTCATCGCGCAGCACCGGGATCCACGGGCCCAGGTCCTCGTCCCAGCCGGTCATTTCCGGCTGCTTGTCCAGGTGGCCATACAGCAGCACGGTGTCGTCGCCGGTCTCGCTGCCGCTTGCCGGGATTTCCAGGAAAATCAGCGGGGTGCGGCCCTCCAGGCGGACCACGTCGACCTTCAGGCCGGGGATGTCCTGGGCCTTGGCCCAGGTCTCCATCAGGACAACGGCCTGCTCCATGTAGCCGTTCTGCACCCAGTTGGCGTCGAACATCGGCGACTTGTTGGGGATGCGGATGTAATCCACCAGCTGCGGGACGATTTCCTCGTCCCATTTCTGGTTGACATAGTGGCCGAGCTTGGCGCTGTCCATCTGGAGCTCCGAATTGGAATGACTGATCTGCTCATTCTACGCGTGCGGGAAATGGCCGGCTGTGCGCCATAGGGGCGGCTGACGGGGTCGGCGCGTCTTTTCACGTTAGCCGGGGTAGGAAATTTCCTACACAGCGTCGGGTATTTAGCTGGCTGTTAGAAATGTCATCGGGCGATAGTCTGTGTACATGTGGTGACGGACAGTGTCTCTACCGACGGGAATGCCGGTCGGGACAGGTTCGGATCACAAGGAGAACTACGTCGTGCCTTGGTGGATCGTGGTGCGGGCACTGCTTCTGGCGATGGGGATCACGCAGGCCTTTGCGGCCGCGCCGGTCGACATCAACCGGGCAGATGCCTCTGCTCTGCAGCAGGGATTGACGATGGTGGGGCCCAGCCGGGCTGCCGCGATCGTCGAGCACAGGCAGCAGCACGGGCCTTTCCGACGCGTCGAGGACTTGACGCAGGTGAAGGGCATAGGGAAAGCCATCGTCGAACGGAATCGACAGCGGATCACGACCGGGGACATGACGTCCCGGGTGGATCCGGTACCCGGAGCGGTACCGGTGCGGTCCGTGCCAAGGCGTTGATACAGGGGAATTGTCGCGGTTCGCAGGAAGCGGACCCGGGCCGGCCACGGGACGTGGCGGCAGCGACTGGCGCAGGGAGGCGTCAACCACACCAGGATGGTGGCATCACAGACCTGTGGAAGGGGCTGGGATAAACAACCAGGGATGATCGCGGCCTCCGTGCACGGAGCACGCTGCCCCCATCGCAGGATGCGCGGGGTGGCGGGAGGCCGACAAGGACGTTGTCAGGGCCCGGTACGACACATGGCTGTGTCGCCGGGCCTTCTTTTTTTCAGGCCGCCGACCCGCTAGCGTGAAACCTTGCCACCCCACCGGATGACCACACTGATGCGACTGCTGCAGTGTTCCCTGATGATCGCCACGGCGCTTGCGCTTTCCGCTCCTCGGCCGCTGCATGCGCAAGGGCCCGCGCCGGCCGCGCCGACCAAGGCATCGGCCGAACCCGCCGTGCGCGGACCCACCGACCTCAAGCCCGGTGAATACCTCTGGCACCCGGAGATCTCCCCGTCGGGCCCCATCGTGCTGGTGGTCAGCCTGGAAGAGCAGCGCGCCTACGTCTACCGCAACGGCATCGCCATCGGCCTGAGCACCATCAGTTCGGGAAGGGCGGGCCACGAGACGCCGACCGGGGTGTTCACCATCCTGCAGAAGGACAAGGACCACCGCTCCAACATCTACAACAGCGCGCCGATGCCCTACATGCAGCGGCTGACCTGGGATGGCATCGCCCTGCATGGGGGCGCGCTGCCCGGGCACCCGGCGTCGCACGGCTGCGTGCGGTTGCCGCAGGCCTTCGCGCAGAAGCTGTTCAGTGCCACCCAGCGCGGCGATACGGTGGTGGTGGCCGATGCCAAGAGCTCGCCGATGACCCTGGCCTACCCGGCCGTGCTGGCCCCGGTCACCAGCCGCGGCCAGTCGCTGCCGGAGGTCCCGGCCGGCACGGAAACGGCGGCCTACTGGAACGAACAGGATGCCCCGGCCGGCCAGGTCGGCGTGCTGGTGAGCCTGCATGACCAGCGCGTCTACGTGCTGCGCGATGGCGTGCTGATCGGTGAATCACCGCTTGCGGCCTCGGCGCTGCCGGCTTTCGATGGCACCACGCTGTTCGTGATGGGCGAAGGCTATGCCGACCAGCCCAGTCCGCTGGATGCGCACCAGCGGTTGCACCGCTGGACCGCCTACCCGTTGCTGGGGCAGGCCGATGCGAAGGCCACGCCGGACCTGCTGGCCACGCCGTCGCTGCCGATGGCCCTGCCGCCGGATTTCGCCCGCAAGCTGTACGCCGCGCTGGTCCCGGGCACCACGCTGCTGGTGACCTCGCTGCCAGCGGTACGCCCAAGTGCAGCTGAACCGGGATTGCAGCCGGTGTTGGAATCCGAGCCGGCCGGGTCCACCCTGTAAGGTCTGCATCCAACCTCGTGTTGCTGCCCAGATGAAACCGCCACGCCCCCGCTGGCCGGCTGCCGTCGGCCTGTTCACCGCCTGCAGCCTGCCTGCCCTTGCACAGACCCCGCCCGCTGCGGCGTCCGGCCCCGACCTGGGCGCGATCCTGGCCCGGGTTGCGCCCAATGCAGACCGCAAGGTGCTGCAGCTGGCCGCCAGTGCGATGCGTTGTGCGCTGCGCCGTCCCGAACTGGGCGTGGTGCCCGATCGCCTGGGCGTGATCGACTATTCGCGACCGTCCACCCAGCAGCGCCTGTGGGTGTTCGACCTGCGTCGGCAGCGCCTGCTGTTCGAAGAGTGGGTCGCGCATGGTCGCAACAGCGGCGCTGACCGCACCGAACACTTCTCCAATCGCGAGGGCAGTTTCATGTCCAGCATCGGGGCGTTCACCGCGCAGGAAACCTACGTCGGTGGCAATGGGTACTCGCTGCGCCTGGACGGGCTGGAGCCGGGTTTCAACGACCATGCGCGCGAGCGGGCGATCGTGATCCATGGCGCGCCCTACGTGAACCCGTCCGCGGCGCGCCTGCAGGGCCGGCTGGGCCGCAGCCTCGGCTGCCCCGCCGTACGGCTGACGGTGGCCAAGCCGCTGATCGACGCCCTGAGTGGCGGCACGATGGTGTTTGCGTACTACCCGGACCAGGATTGGTTGAAGCGCTCCCAGCTGCTCGACGCCGACTGTGGCGGCCGCCTGGCCAAGCGCTGACCGCGCCGTTGCGTTCGTCAGCGCGAAGGCGGCACGGCACAATGGGCGCATGAACGCCGCCGACATCCTGCAGCATCCCAGCCAGATCATCCCCAGCGTCGACTACCGTCGCGAGCGCTGGCGCAATGGCCTGGGCTGGACGCGTGAAATCCTGCGCCTGCCGTTGCAGGGCGAAGACTGGGCGCTGCGTCTTTCAATCGCCGAAATCGAATCAGACGCTGCGTTTTCCAGCTTTCCGGGCGTGGATCGCGAGCTGGTGCTGCTGCACGGAAACGGGGTCCGCCTGCGCTTCGATGATGGCCGTCTGGACGAGGTGCTGCCGCCGCATGGTCGCGTGCGGTTCGCCGGCGAACAGGCACTGCACGGCGAACTGGTCGACGGCACCACCCATGATTTCAACCTGATGTGGCGGCGCGACACGCTCACCGCGCAACTGCTGCACCGCCCGATCGTAGGGCCGATGTATTTCTTCACCGAACCTGGCGTGGCCTGGGCCATCCACCTGCTGGCCGGGCAGGCACGGTTCGACGCCGATGCCGGCCTGCCGCCGATGCAGCAGGGTGATACCGCCTGGCTGGCCGCCGGCGCGCGTCGTCGGCATGCACTGCACGGTGGCGGTGAACTGCTGGCGATCCGGCTCGGTCCGGCGGTGCCGTAGCGCGTGCTTCCGTTCCGCGTGCCTCTGTAGAGCGTGCTTCTGCGGTGTGTATTTCAGTACACGTCGCGGCGGTAGCGTCCGGCCAGCACCAGCGACTCTTTTCCTTCCGCGCCCAGCACCTGTTCGATCACCGCATCCACCGCCGGCGCCATGCCCTGCAGGCTGCCGCAGACCAGGATGGCGGCACCGTCATCGACCCATCGGCGCAACCGTGCGGCTTCGGCCAACAGGCGATCCTGCACGTAACGATGGGCACCGCCGTCGCGGCTGAACACCGCATCCAGGTGCTCCAGCATCCCGCGCTGCTGCATCTGCAGCAGTTCGTCGCCGAAGTGGAAATCGTGCGCGGCATGGCGTTCACCGAACAGCAGCCAGTTGCGGCTGGCGCCGGCGGCTTCACGTTCGTGCAGGTGCGCGCGCAGGCCGGCGATGCCGGTGCCGTTGCCGATCAGGATCAACGGTCGCGTGCTGGCCACGCCATGGAAATTGGGGTTGCGGCGCAGGCGCAGGTCGATCGTCCCGCCGACCGCTGCCACATCGCACAGCCAGCCGCTGCCGATGCCCGGCGTGCCGTCGGCGCGCAGCTGGCGGCGCAGCACCAGTTCCAGTGCGCCGTCGTGCATCGCCGAGGCAATGGAGTATTCGCGATGCGGCAGCGGCTGCAGCATCGACAGCAACGTCTGCAGGTCGCCGCCCGCGGTGACACCGGGCAGCTGCGAACGTGACAACCGCGCCCCCAGGGTCTGCCCGTCGGCCAGCAGCGTGTCGCCCTGCAGCTGGTGCCGTTGCAGCCACGCCCGCACCACCTCCGGCGCATGCCGCGGGCCGATCTCGGCGATGTCGCCGGCCTGCCACGTTGCCTCGCTTCCGGCTTCGACCGGCGGTGGCTGCAGCCGCAGCCAGTGCACCGGGCCACCCGCGCTGCCGGGATTGAGATGTTCGCGCTGCAGCAGCGTCCACGCCTGGTAGTCCACCGGACTCCAGTCCGGCTGGTCACTGGCATCGCCGCCCAGTTGGCCCAGCAGTTGCTGCCAGTGGCGCAGGCTGGCCGGATCAGCGTTGTCCACTTCCACCGTGTCGAACATCGCGTGCGCGCCATGCCGGCGCAGCCAGTCATCCAGCTGGTGGCCGAACGCACAGAAGTGCGCATAGCTGTGGTCGCCCAGCGCCAGCACGCCGTAGTGCAGGTGGCCCAGCGAGGGGGTTGCGGTCATCAGCCGGCGCAGGAACGGGGCGGCATGGTCGGGCGGATCGCCTTCGCCGGTGGTGCTGGCGATGAACAACGCGCGTTCGCTGTCCGCCAGCAGCGCGGCATCGAGCTGCTCGATGCTGCGCAGCCGCACCGCAAGGCCGGCACTGCGCAGGGCATCGGCACTGCGTTCGGCCAACTGTGCGGCGAAGCCGGTCTGGCTGGCCCATACCAGCAGGATCGGCCGCTGCGCCGGATCTATCCGCTCGCGGCGTGGCCGTCCCTGCCACCACAGCAGGGCGCACAGCGCGGCATAGCCGCCCACGCTGGCGATCGCGGTCCACAACGCAGCGCGGCGCGGGGCAGGCATCCAGCCGTTGTCGTCCAGGTGCAGGCGCAGCAGCAGCCAGGCCACCAGCGCCAGCGCCAGCAGTACCAGCAGGTTGCCGAGCAGCGCGCGGGACGGGCGCAGGCTCATGGCAGCAGCGCCTGGAAGGCCGGGCTGAGGGTTTCCAGCGGGCCATCCGCGCTGCGTTCCAGGAAGCGCGCCGCCACCTGCAGGCGGGTGGCCAGTTCCAGGCCGGCATCGCGGCCCAGCACGGTCAGCGCGGTCGCCCACGCATCGGCGTGCATGGCATCGGCGGCAACCACGGTCACCGCCGCCGCCGCGCGCTGTACCGGCCGGCCGCTGCGCGGATCCACACTGTGGCTTATCTGCTCGCCGTCCTGCTGGTAGTGGTGCCAGCGGTCACCGGAGGTGGCGATCGCCCGGCCATCGAGGTCCAGCACGCGCGGCGGGGTGGGTGTGTGTGCGTCTTCTTCCGGTGCCGATTCCACCAGCACCCGCCACGGCTGCCCGTCAGGCTTGCGGCCATAGCCGTGCAGTTCGCCGCCTACTTCCACCAGCGCGGCGCTGATCTTCTGGCCCTGCAGCCAGCGCACCACCTCGTCCACGCCGAAGCCCTTGGCAATGGCCGACAGGTCCAGTTCCAGTCCGCCGGGCTGCAGCAGCGCATCGCCCTGCCACTGCAGCTTCTGCCAGCCGCAGCGTGCGCGGGTGGCTTCGACCGCCTGCGCATCCGGGCGGCCCCGCGCGGCGGCGTGTGCACCAAAGCCCCACAGCGCCACCAGCGGGCCGAGCGTGGGATCGAAGGCGCCGTTGCTGGCTGCCGCCACCTGCTGCGCGCAGGCCAGCACCTGGCGGGTCTGCGCTGGCAACGGGTGCCAGCTGCCGGCCGCGGCACGGTTGTAGCGGCTCAGGTTGGATGTCGGTTCCCAGGTGCTCATCTGCGCCACGACGCGGTCTAGCTGGGCCTGGATGCCGGCGTGCAGCGGATGCAGGTCGCGGCTGCGCGGCAGCGCCAGTGAAACCGACCACGAGGTGCCCATGGTGGTGCCGCCGAGGCGTGCGATATCGAGTAGCGGGCTGGTCATCGGCGAGTGCGTGCAAGGTGCCTGTGGAGCCGGGCCAGGCCCGGCTCCGGGGTTCATCATTGCGGCAGCACTTCCAGCGTCGCGACGTAGCTCAGCCTACGCTTTTCAGCCTGCTTCACCGACGTCTTGTTGTCTTCGGTGCCGGTTTCCAGCCAGTACATCCCGGCTTCCGGCCAGCTCACCTTGATCTCGCCCTTGGCGTCGCTGGTGACCTTGATCTCGTCCTGCGCATTGCGGTAACGCGTAGCGCCGCGCACGATCTCGAACTCCAGGCCTGCGGTGGGCTTGCCGTCCACCAGCACGCGGAAGGTCGCTTCCTCGCCGGCGAACAGATCGTTCGGGTGGCCCACCGCGATCAGCTCGATGCCCTTGTTGGTCGGCTTCAGTGCGGTGGCATTCGGCGCGCCATTGGTGACGAAGGTTTCCACCCGGCCGACGGATTCGGACACCTGCACGTTTTTCGCTTCCTTCGGCAGTTCGCCGAAGCTGGCCGCATTGCCGCGCCAGCGCTTGCGCTCGCCATTCAACTCGTAGGTGGCGAACAGGCCGTCGTTGACCGAGGCGATGCGGTAGGTGCCGGCCTGCTTCAGCTCGATGTCGAACACGCTGCGGAACTTGCCGGTGGCACCGTTCTGCGGCTGCACGCTGCTGCCGTCCGGGGCGGTGACCACCACCGATTCCAGGCGCAGCGGCACATGGTTGAAGTAGAACAGGTCGTTGGACACCGCACCGTCCACGGTGATCCACGGGTTGGTACCGGCGATCACCGTCTGCGACGGCAGCAGCCAGGCCTTGTGGGCCAGCGCGGAGAACGGAAGGGCAGCGGCCAGGGCGGCGGCGAGGACGAGCGTGCGCTTCATCGGGATGACACTCCAGGAAGAAGAAAGTAGGAACCGGGGTCGGATCGCTTCTGCTGTGCAGAAGGGACCTGACCCCATGCGGGAACCGGTCAGGGCTTGACGGCGAGGGTAACCTTGCCCAGTTCGGTGCTGCCTTGCGCCGAAGCGTTCTGCGCGGTCTTGGCCGGCCAGCTGAAAGGCACCTTGACCAGTTCACGCCCGCCGACTTCGCGCGCCGCTTCCACCACCAGGGTGTAGTTGCCCGGCGCGAGGTCCTTCAGCGCCGGCTGGCGATCGTTGAACGACAGCGCGTGGGTGCCGACCGGACGCGTCGGACCGGTCACCCCGTCCACCGGCACCTCCAGCGTGCGGCCACTCTTGCGCCACCACTGGCGCAGGTCCGGCAGCCACTTGGTGCCATGGCCTTCGCTGTTGCCGGTCTGCTGGTACCAGACCGACAGGTTGGCGGCGACTTTCTGGTCGGCGCCTTCCAGCCAGATCGCCACGTACGGACGGTGGTACTCGGCGACGTTGAGCTTGGGCACTTCGACGTTGATGTCCAGCGTGGTCGCATAGGCCGGCGAGGTGGCCAGCAGGCCGCTGAGGGCGATGGTGAGGGTGACGCGCATGGGCGGCTCCAGCAGGAAAGGGCAGGGAAGGTCAGTGGATCAACAACAGGGCGATCAGCAGCGGAATCATCAGGCCCAGGCCGACCAGCGGCCAGGTCATGCGCCGCTGCCGCGCATGCAGGTGCAACAGGAAAAGTCCGGTGATGCAGAACACCAGGCAGGCCACGGCGAACACATCCAGGAACCAGCCCCACGCCGGGCCGGCATTGCGCCCTTTGTGCAGGTCGTTGAGGTAGGACACCGCCCCGCGCGAGGTGGATTCGAATTCCACCACGCCGCTTTCGCGGTCGATGCTCAGCCAGGCATCGCCGCCGGGACGCGGCAGCGACAGGTAGATCTCTTCCGGCGACCACTCCGCGGCGCGGCCACCAATTGATATATCCAGTTCGGCATCCAGCCACTGGCGTGCGGCACGCGGCAGCGGCGCATTGCCGTCTTCGCGCGTGCCCAGTTGGCCCAGCACTGCGGCGGGCAGTTCCAGCTGGCGGTTGTCCACCTGCGGGGTCGCTTCGATTTTCGCCGCGTGGTTGAGCGTGATGCCGGTAGCGGCGAACAGCAGCATGCCGACCAGGCAGACGGCCGAACTGATCCAGTGCCATTGATGCAGCGTGCGCAGCCAGAAACCGCGGCTTTGCTGTTGCTGCACGGTAGAAGAGACAGAACGGCTCACGCAGATGGGCAGGGCTCAGGGAGAGGGGGCATTACAGCATTGATGAGAATTGTTCGCAATTAGCGGATGGGGTAGGGGGTGGGTGAGGACCGTTGGTCCTCATGCCTTGTGACGACCAACGGTCGTCACCCCCCAGGCAACATGACGGCCAGCGGCCGTCACTACCAAGCAGGATGACGGCCAGCGGCCGTCACTACCAAGCAGGATGACGGCCAGCGGCCGTCACCACCCTCAGAACGAGACGTTCAGGCTGACCCAGACGCTGCGCGCTTTGTCCTTGTTGTTGTAGTCGTCCTCGAACAGCACTTCGTTGGTGCCATCGGCATAGGCGCCGTTGCCGTCCAGGTCGGTGAAGGTGGCCTGGTAGGTGGTGAAGTCGCGGTCCAGCAGGTTGTTGATGCGCGCGTTCACGGTCAGCCATTCGGTCGCCTTGTACGAGGCGCCCAGGTGCAGCACGGTGTAGTCCTTGTAGTACAGCGGCTGGTTGGTGACCGCACTCACGGCGCGGTAGCGCTTGGAGCGCATTTCACCGGTCAGGAACACGTTGAAGCGCTCGCTGGCCTGCCAGTCGAAGGTGGCGTTGGCCATGTGCTTGGCGCTGTTGCCCAGCGGCAGGCCCTTCTCCGCGCCGCTCTTCTGTTCGCTGTCGGTATAGGTGTAATTGGCGCGCAGTGCGAAGCGTTCGCTGATCTCCCAGCGGCCGGCCACTTCCGCGCCCTGGATCACCACTTCGTCGATGTTGACCGTGCGCGAGCTGCTCGCATAACCCAGTTCGGCGTACTCGCCGGAGCTGGTGCAGGCCTGCGCGAAACCGGGGCCGCACGGCTGCGAGGTGATCTTGTCGTCGAATTTGTTGTGGAACACGGTGGCATTGGCGCTGTGGCCCTGCGGGTGCTGCCAGTACACCGCCAGTTCGGTGCTGGTGCTGGTTTCCGGCTGCAGGTCCGGGTTGCCGTACATCGGCGACGTGCCCTGTCCACCGAAGCCGGTCACCCCGTCATACAGCTGGGTGGTCTTGGGGGTCTTGAAACCGGTGCTGACGCCGCCCTTGATGGTCCACGCTTCATTGAGCGTGTACACGCCGTACAGGCGCGGGCTGAGGTGGTTGCCGAACACTTCATGGTCATCGAAACGCAGGCCGTAGGTCAGCGCGAACGGTTCGGTGATGTTCCAGGTGTCCTCGGCGAACAGCGAGTACATGTTGTGGTCCTGGACCTGGCCGGGATTGCCGCTTTCCATGCCGAACACACCGTCGGTCAGCTCACCGCGGATCACCTGCGCGCCGACCACCGCGACATGTTCGCCGGCGGCCTGGAACGGGATGTCCAGCTTGGCATCCAGGGTGTACTGCGCGCTTTCCAGCGTGCGCTTGGGACGCGGCAGGAAGGCGGCTTCGGCGGCGGCACGGCGCTGTGCCTCGGTCTGGCCGACGTAGGCACCGGTGCCGTTGAGCATCTGCAGCAGCTGGCGGCGTTCGTCCACGGTGAACGGCATGGTGCGGCCATCGTTGTTGGTGGCCACGTGGGCCAGCGACACCAGGCTGCGGCCGAAGCTCCAGTCACCTTCATGGGTCAGCGCCCACGCATCGCGGGTGAACTCCTGGCTGGCGCTGTAGCCGACGCGCGGATCGGCACGCGTGCAGTTGCGGCGGGTGATGCAGGTGGTGGAGTTGCCGCGCCAGATCGAGGCGATGCCATCGACGGTGCCGACCGGATATTCCTCTACGCCGGCGTCGTTGATCTTGATCGAATTGTCGTATTCCTGGCGCGAGGTATCGAAGTCCAGGGTGATGCGCTGGGCATCGGTGGCATTCCATTCCAGGCTGATGCCACCGGCCTTGTTGGTGTTGTCCACGGTCTTGCCGCCCGCGCCGAAGCCCAGCGGGCGGGTGTGCTCCACGCCGGCCGGATCGGTGGACGGCGAATACACCGGATTGGAGGCCTTGCGGTCATACCAGCTGGCGCGCGCGCTGAGGTTCAGCACGCCGGGCACCAGCGGGCCGGTGATGAAGGCATCGACGGTGCTGTCGTCGCCGAACTGGTCATCGGTTTCGACGGTGCGGCCGATCGTGGCCGAACCGTGCCAGCTGTCCAGCGCGCGCTTGGTGATCACGTTGATCACGCCGCCCATCGCATCGGCACCGTACAGGGTGGAGGCCGGGCCGCGGATCACTTCGATGCGCTCGATCGCATCCAGCGGCGGAATGTGGTTGAACTGGTTGCCGCCGAAGTTGTTCGGGTAGATGTCGCCGTGGTTGTTCTGGCGGCGGCCGTTGATCAGCAGCAGTGTGTAGTCCGAGCCCATGCCGCGCATGGACACCGAGCCCTGGCCGGTCTTGTCGCGGGTTTCGCCCACGTCCACGCCTTCCAGGTCGCGCACGGCATCCAGCAGGGTCATGTACGGGCGCTTGGCCAGTTCTTCGCGGGTGATGACCGAGATGCTGGCCGGTGCATCGGTGATCTTCTGTTCGAAGCCGGAGGCGGTGACCACCACCTGGTCCAGGGTGCGCGGCGCGGCGACTTCGGCGAAGGCCGGGGCGGCCAGGGCGCACAGCAGGGCGCTGGACAGGACAGTGCGGGAAACAGACGAACGCAGACGATGGCGCTGGGCCATGGCAGTAACTCCAAAGGGTGCTGGAAAGCGCCGCAGCCGACGCCGGTGGCGCGGTGCAGTGCGTAGGGCCCGGTCCGGGCCGAGAGGGAAATGAAGCGGCTGAAACGATCAACGCGCATGCCCCGGGCAGGGCCTGCGCGGAAGGTGGATCAGGCCAGCGGAGGCGCCTGGCCGCGTTGCTGGCGGCGACCGGGCGCATCGGCGCGCGGCGGCTGCGCGCTGGCATGGCGCCAGTCGCGGGAAGGGTCAGCGGTGTCGGTGGGCGTATGCGCCAACAGGGTCCAGCCGAACACGGCAATGGCAGCGCCCGGGTCGGGCGCGGTCTGCGCCGCAGGCGCTTCGTCGGCCAGTGACGCGCGGCGCAGCTTGGCCGGTGCCTGTTCGTGCAGCGGCACTTCGCCGCCGCCGCGTTCTTCCACCGGCAACGGCGCCTGCAGCAGGGCTGACGGCGCAAGCGGATCGGCGCTCGGTGCGAGCAGCGCGAGGGAGCCCAGCAGCAACCCCAGCAGCGCTACCCACGCCAGCAGGCTGGCCAGCGCGGGACGCTGGCCGCGCATGGCGGCGCCGAGCTGATGGTGGCGGTGCGGATGACGCAAGGAAGGCCCCGGATAGTGGCCGCCGGCGGAACCCGGCGTGCACGGGGCGTGATTGTAGTGAGAACCGTTTCGTTTCGCAAATGATAGCTGTTCGCATCAAGGGGTGCCGCCGGTGCACCTCTGCGCACCGGCGGCCGTCCATCAGGGTAGCTCGACCCGCACGGCCGAGACCTTTCCGTCCAGCCCATTCACATGGCGGTGCTCAACCGCGATCTGGTCGTTCTCGCCGCTTTCTTCAAGCGTAGAGATGTTCCAGACCTTCACCAGGTCCTGTTTGACGCGGATCTTCGTGTAGTCATCACCGGTAGATCCGGACGGGGAGTCGTAAAGGGTGATGACAGTGCCCTTTCTCGCGGCCATCAGGTTGACCGACCGCGCGTCATCATTGTGGCAGTGGGGCTCTTTCTGGATGTTCCAGAAGCCCGACCGGGTGAGTCCGATCGTGCACGAGATCCGCTGCGTCCCGCCATTGCCGCGTGTCAGGATGACCGCGGCTTCCCCATGCGGAGTGGCCACCGGCTGGACCTTGATGTGGGACACCTTGCCGGCCAGCCCGTTTCCACCCGAGTACAGATAGCGGAAGGAATCGTTGTACTGCACGCGATCCAAGGCGTTGAGCACCATCGGCGAATCCCACGGGATATCGCGATCGATATTGAGCACGCCAAAATCATCATCACGGGTGCCGTCGGGACGATCATGGAACGTGATCCGCTGTCCCTTTTTCATGCCCCGGATCTTCAGCGAGCGCATCTCATCGTTCTCGCACCCCAGCCGTTCCCCGTCCTGCATGCTCCAGTCGCGACCGATGGCGGAGCTGAAGCCACACACCACGTTCTGCGTGGCATTGTCGCCTTCGTAGGCGACAATGCCGCCATTGTTGCGATGCTCCACATACTCCAGTGCGTCGCCGCGTTCGACCGAATCGATGGCGATGAAGTTGGGCATCCGCTTGCAGTGTTCGAGCTCACGCGCCTCGACGTACTCCCAGTGGTTGTCGTAGTCGCCATGGATCAGCTCGGGTATCTTGTGGAAATGGTTCATCAGGAACAACCGTTTCCAGCCCTTCAGGCCGGTTTCCGTGCTCAGCGGAATGGACGTCCAACGCGTTTCGCAGCTGAAATCGTGCTGGCCAATGGTGTCGCCGATGTTGTAGGTGTTCTGGACCATGATGTCTTGGTCGAACATCACATGCGCCTTTGAATCCTTCAGGTCTCCGCTCAGCTTGCGATCCTGGCTGATCCACAGCAGACGCTGGTCGGAGGCCAGCAGCTCGCCGATGTCAGGCCAGTTCCGGTGTTTCTGCCAGAGCGGGCTGTTCGGATTGAACGCGTGGTTGAACAGCTGGGGGTGCTGGTCCCGGAAGCGCTCCAGATCTTCCCGCTCAATGTAGGGTTCAAGATGGATCGCAAGGACCGCAGCGGGATGGTCATCAAGGAAGCGCTGCATCGTTTCCAGATCGCGCTTCAGCGGCGCAACGCGGGAAATGGCCGGATTGCATGCGCCGTGGCAGACGTACAGATCGCCATTGTGCTTATGCACATCCAGCATGAAGCCGCGCACGCCACGCTCAAGCTGCTGTTGGATGCTCAGGCGCTGGTTGGGAAGAAATCCGGAGTGATTGAACGCGTTGTGCGCCATCACCATCACCAGCTCGTCTACGCGTTTGGAGTAGTCGAAGATGAGGTCCGGGCGCGCCAGCTCGGCGTGTGCGGCGGTAGACATCGCGAGTAACGCGAAGGTAGCCAGGGGGCGAAGGGTTGTGTTGCAGGTCGATCTGGATGACATGACAGAGTCCTGGGGAAAGCAGGAACTCCAGAATGTGCGCGCCCCCGTGCCACACCAGTGGTTGCCGCAGGGGAGGGTGAAAAGTGCGTTTTGCGTCGCTCGCTGGCTGGAATGGGCTGCGTAAAGAAGAAAATTCCGGGAGGCGGATTGCGACATCCTCGCCGCAATTTCAGACCTCGCTCCAGCGTCGCAGCAGGTTGTGGTAAACCCCGCTCAGCTGCAGCACGGCGGCCCCATCGGCCTGGCTTTGCCGCAGCCGCTCGATGGAGGTATCCATCTCCCACAGCAGGCGCCGCTGGGCATCGTCGCGGACCATGCTCTGCACCCAGAAGAACGAGGCCACGCGCGCACCGCGGGTGACCGGGTTCACCTGGTGCAGGCTGCTGGACGGATACAGGACCAGGTCGCCGGCCGGCAGCTTTACCTCGTGCTCGCCGTAGGTATCGCTGATGATCAGCTCACCCCCGTCGTAGGACTCCGGTGCTGACAGGAACAGGGTGCAGGACACATCCGAACGCAGGTGTCCCTGAGCGCCATGGGCCATCACCGCACCATCGACGTGGAAGCCGTAGGTGCCGCCACCCTGGTAGCGGTTGAAGCGCGGCGGCAGGATCTTCAAGGGCAACGCGGCAGCAAAGAACAGTGGATTGCGCTGCAGGGCCGCCAGCACCACCCCGCCCAACCGCGCTTTCAGCGGCGAGCCATCGGGCAACTGCTCATTGCGCTTGACCTGCGCACCCTGGCGGCCGACGGTCTCGCGGCCATCGGTCCAGTCGGCCTGTTGCAGCGTGTCCTGCAGTTCGCCGAGTTCCTCGGTTGTGAGCACGTTGGGGATGTGCAGCAGCATCGTGTTCATCCGGTAAGGGAGAAGGCGCGGGACGCGTGGGCGTCCCGCGCGCTGGGTTCAGAAGCGGAAGTCCGCGCTGAGCAGGAACGTACGCGGCGTGCCCGGGGTGTAACGGTAGCCGCTCTTGTTGATCGCGGCCACATACTGCTTGTCGAACACGTTGTACGCGTTCAAGCGCAGCACCAGCGCTTCGTTCACCGCGTACGACAGCACCGCGTCGTACACCGTGTACGACTTGGTGAAGGAGGGCGTGCCCACCGCGCCGTCGGTGCCGCGATGCATGGCGCTGCTGTAGCGCACGCCGCCGCCCAGCGTCAGCCCGAACGGCAGCGCATAGGTGCTCCATGCAGTGAAGGCGTCATCGGGGGTGTAGGTCAGGTTGCTGGTGCCGTCCGCCGCTACGTTGGCGCCCTCCTTGACCTCGGTGTCCAGGTGACTGTAACCGGCCGACAGCGACCAGTTTTCGGTGACGCGGCCCACGGCGGACAGTTCCACGCCCTTGACCCGCTTGCTGCCGGTCTGGGTCGGGTTGCCGGCATCATCCAGCACCTGGGTGTTGATCTCGTTTTCTACATCGGTCTGGAAGATCGCCAGGTTCAGCGCCAGCGCATCATCAAGGAAGGCCCACTTGCTGCCCACTTCGAAGGTCTTCGCTTCCTGCGGGTCCAGGCGCGGGTTGTCGAGGCTGCTGGCCGAACTGCTGAGGGCGAAGTTGCTGCCGCCCGGCGGCTGCTGCGACAGCGCGTAATTGGCGTAGATGCTGGCCGTATCGCCGGCTTTGTACAGCACGCCGAGCTTCCAGTTGAGCAGCGTGTCCGATGCTTCCAGCGTCGGCGTCTGCAGCACCGTGCCGACCGGGTTGGTGCCGCAGGCCGGACCCGCACGGCCGCCGCACACCACCGAACTGGCGTATCGGGTGTCGTAGTGGTCGGCGCGCACGCCGGCGGTCAGCAGCAGGCTTTCGCCCAGGTGCAGGGTGTCGAACAGGTAGGCCGACCAGGTGGTGGTCCTGCCATGTGCATCGGCGCCGTTGTGGGCCCAGGTCAGGCCGCCGACGTTCCAGTCCGGGGCGTACAGGTTCGCTGCCGGCCAGCTGCTGCCACCGGTGACGGCCTGGCCGAAGCTGTCCATCTCTTCGCGGGTGTACTCCAGGCCGGTGCTGAGGTTGTGCGCGATGGCACCGGTGGCGAAGTCCGCGCGCAGGTTGAGCTGGTCGGTCAGCAGGGTGTTGCGCTGGTCCTTCAGCGTGGGCAGGCTGCGCGCGATGGTGTACGTGGACAGGTCGTTGCGGTCGGTGTAGCGGATGTTTCCCGTCGGTGCGCCGTTGGCGGCGCGGGTGCCGGTGCCCATGAACGCAGTGAGCAGGTAGTCCTGTTCGGTGCGGCCCCAGCGCGCGGTGTTGGTCAGGCGCACGGCATCGTTGAAATCATGTTCGATCCGGAAGGTGGCCATCTTCGCGCTGACATCGTCATGGTCGGCGCGGGTGCCGTAGAAGTTCTGCGGATCCACCGGGTTGCCGGCCAGCGCTTCCAGGGTGGGCTGCGGAATCCAGCCGGGCAGGCCGAGGGTCGGCACGCCGCCATCGGGCACGTTGTCCTGGTCCACGTAGAGCAGGTTGAGCACGTAGCGGGTGTCGGTGCCCAGGCCGAATGCCAGCGACGGCGCGATGCCCCAGCGCGAATTGTTGACGTGGTCGCGGCCGGGCTGGTCGCTGTCCTGCCACACGGCATTCAGGCGCAGCGCACTGGTCGCCCCCAGCGACTGGTTCCAGTCGGCGGTGGCGCGGCGCTGCTGGTCGCTGCCCAGGCTGGCGGTGCCGGACACTTCATCGTGCAGGGTGGCCTGCTTGCTGACCATGTTGATCGCACCGGTGGGGGCCGAGCGGCCGTTGTCGGTGCCGGCCGGGCCCTTGGTGATCTCCACCTGCTCGGTGTTGAACACATCGCGCGAGATCGACCCCAGGTCGCGCACACCGTCCACGAACAGGCTGCTGGAGGTGTCGAAGCCGCGCATGTACAGCGCATCACCGGTGGCGGTGTTGCCGTTCTCACCGACGAAGAAGGTGCCCACGCCCGGGCTGTTGCGCAGCGCTTCGGTCAGGGTGGTGGCGCCCTGCTGGTTGAACAGGTCGGCGGTGATCACCTGTAGGGTCTGCGGGGTGTCCTGCAGCGACTGGGTGAACTTCGGCGAGGCGACCTTGTCGGCCTTGTAGCCGCGGGTAGCGTGCACGTCCACCTTGTCCAGCGTGCGTGCGCCGTCGTTGCTGTCGGCGAAGGCCAGCGAGGGCAGGGCGGCCAGGCCGAGGCCCGCGGCAAGGCTGGCGGTGGCCAGCGGCAGGGGACGGAACGCGGAAGCGTGCTTGCGGCTTTTGATCGGGTTCATGGGCAGGAATTCGATGATGGCGGGTAGCTGTCCGCCAGGCGACAACAGGGCAGCGGCCGGCGGTCGGCCGGCGGCGTGCGGAGGAGATGGCGAGCCGGAGCCTGTGGGCGGCGGCAGTCAGGCGCTGCGCGGAGGCGCCTGTCCCAGCGGTCGCCGTGGCAGGCGCGCACGGAATGCCAGCGCCTGGTCCGGTACCTGCGTGGTCCGTGGCCGGTGCTGCAGCAGGAGGCTGCGGGTTGTCGCCTTCCAGCCCGATGGCTTGCTGCGTCCGGCCTCGGATTCCGCTTCGGCCGACGCCATCGCGTGATCAACGGGCACCCCCGGGTGAGGCATCGGGTCGCCCCGGAGCAGGACCGCGCTGTAGCCGGTGGCGGAGACGTTGACCGCACCCCGCGCGCTGGCCTGCCAGAGCATCAGCACCATCACCACGGCCAACAGCGCCCACGCTCCGCGGCCCAACAGGGCGGAGAGATCGGGGAAACGCGGCTGGCGCGGAGTCACGCAGGAGAGTCCTGATACATGGTGTTACAAATGGTAGCAGTAACGCGAACCATTCGCATGTAAAGCGTGCGGTCCGTGCGAAGTCGGAGAGGAGCGGGTTCGGGGGATGCCTGAATCGTCGTAAGGGGATGCCTTAGGGCGCTGGCTGCAGGAACTCCGTCAAAGATTGCGCAGGGCAGGCGCCGTTAGCCTCTGCCACGCCAATTCCGGCTCACCTGGTCGCTTGCCATGCATTTTCCGCCTGACAATGGGGATCTATCGGCACTCCCCGAATCCGACACCATGCCGCAGGACGGCCTGGATCCACGAACCACCGGCAGGCTGGTCCGCCGCGCCATTGCCGACATGGGCGAGGGCATCGCCTATGGGAGCAAGGTGGTGCTGCAGCCCCATGACCATGAGCTGGCGCTGCTGTTGGGGCAAACGGCGGCCGACGTGTGCCCGGGCAACCAGCGACTGAACTGGAAACTCAACGCGCTGGTGAGTGCAAATGCCAGGTACTGCGCGGTGAAGATCGTCGGCTCCAACGGGTGCAACCACGCGCTGGGCCTTCCGCGTTCGCAGTCGCAGCTGATCCTGTACGACAAGCTGACCATGACCCCGCTTGCCCAGTTCAACGGCACCGGCCTGTCGGCGCAACGGACCGGCGCCTATGCCTCGCTGGCGGTCGACCAGCTGCTCGCCGACAAGCAGCGGCTTTCGGTCCGCCTGTATGGCGCCGGGCCCATTGCCGACTGCGTTGTCGATGACCTTCATGCCCATCATGCCGACCGCATCAGCCGGATCGAGGTCTGCAGCCGCCGGCCGTCGAGCGCACGGTCATTCGCTGCGGCGGCAGCCGCGCGCACCGGGCTGGAGGTCTGCCGCGGCGGGGACGACCCGGGACACGCCGATCTGCTGATCACCGCTACCAACGCCGGCGCGCCCATCGTGCCGGCCGACAGGCTGCACGACGATGCGGTGGTGCTGCATCTGGGGGGGGACGAGCTGCCGGCCGCCTTCATCGAACGCACGCTGGGGCGCGGTACGGTGCTCTGCGACGACGTGGCAAGCGTGTGTCACCGCAGTTCGCAGAGCCTGCCGCTGTACTTCGCGCGTCAGAACCTGCGGCTGTCCGACCTGGCGGGACTGTTCAGGATCCGCAGCCTGCATGACCGCGCGCTGCAGGGTCTTACGCGCCTCCCGCGTCCGGCCTTGATGACCTGCGTGGGGCTGCCGGTACTCGACCTTTACCTGGCGCAGTGGGTGTACGAGCAAGGCACTGCGTGCGCCGGCCAGGTGCCCGTTGCGCAGGCGTCGCTGCGCCGTCACTAGGCTAGTCGCGGTCGTCCCGCGTCCAGACCGCGTCGTGTTCGCGCTTTACCGGGAACTTCGGCGCCGGGCTGTACGCGGGGGCACACAGCGCCCGGCCATCGCGCACGTCGAAGCGGGCGCCGTGCAGCACGCACTCGATGCTGCCTTCGGCGCTGTTGAACTCGCCGGAGGACAGCTCGAATTCTTCATGCGTGCACTGGTCTTCCAGCGCGTACAGGTCGCCGTCCAGGTTGAACACCACGATCGGAGTGCCAGTGACCTCGTCGAACACGCTTTTCATTTCGCCGGGCAGCAGCTCGTTGCTGGCGCAGACGAAGGTCCAGGCCCCGCTCATCGCGTCGCCCCCGGCAGGTGCTTTTCCAGGATCTCGAACTGCAGGTCATCGCGCCTGGGAATGCCAAACCGCTCGTCGCCATAAGGGAACGGCTTCTTGATGCCGGTGCGCTGGTAGCCGCGGCGCTCGTAGAAGGCGATCAGCTCCTCGCGGATGTCGATCACGGTCATCAGCATGCTGGTCAGGCCCCACTCGCGAACGCCATGGGCCTCCGCTTCGGCAATGACCTGCTTGCCCAGCCCGCTGCCCTGCTGGGCGGGGTCCACGGCGAACATGCCGAAATAGCCGTGCTCGCCGCCGTCGGCGACGTGGGCGCAGGCCAGCAGCTGGCCATCGCGCTCGGCGAGCAGGATGGTCGAGCGCGGACGCGCGATGTCAGCCTGAAGGCCCTCGGCATCGATGCGGGCACCGTCCAGGATGTCCGCTTCGGTGGTCCAGCCGGCCCGGCTGGCGTCGCCACGGTAGGCCGAGGTGACGAGGCCGATCAGGGCAGGAATGTCGGCCGGCGTGGCGGCCCGGAAGGTCAGCGTGGTCATGCGCCCTAGTGTAAATCCGCCCGCGGGCAGGCGACAGGCCGGGCCTACTCCAATCGCTGATACTCGTCGCGTTCAAGCTCGAAGACGTCCACGCCATTGGTGATCCATGCGGCGAGGGGGGATCCGCTCTTGTAGCTCCCTATGTCCGGCGCGCTCGGCACGATGGGGCCGATGTCCCCATACGGATTGTCGAAGACGAAGGGGTGGTTGTGCAGGTGAACCTGATATGTCCAGCCCTCCTGCTGCAGCCGGGCCCTTTCGGCAAGCAGACGCGCCGAGGGTCGTGCCCCGATCACGTCGCCTGGCTTGTCGTCGAAATCGGCGACCATCACCTTGGCCATGCCTTTGCTGTAAATAGAGCCAAGGAACTCCTGGGGACGCTTCGTCAGGTCGACAAGATGCAGGAATTCTCGGAAAGCGACCTGGTCCATACAGGCGGGAGCACGGAAGCGGCCGATCGCACCCGACAGGATGCGTTCGTTGTTGCGGATGGCCTTCTCAAGCGACGCGCGCAATTCACTGCCCGGTGGGACACGGGGCAAGGCGTCGCGCAGGATATCGTCATGGTTTACCAGGATCTGCCTGGCATCCAGGGAGGTATGGGCGCGGACCCAATCCAGGTGCTCGCTCTCGCGCTGATCGGCTGCTGCCGGCCCGGGCGCGGACGGGAACGTGAACATCACGGTCCGGCCAGCCTTGCGGGTCTCGAGCACGGTTCTGTGCACAGACTGCTCGCAGGACGCGGCGAGCGCCGCGAAGGGGATCGACAGCAGCACGGCAAGTGCAAATGGACGGATCATCGATGCAACTCCTGGGACGCCGGATGGCCTGCACAGCATCCAGCCACGCGGCCCGATGCACATCAGGCAAGCGCGACACCCCGGCTCTGACCCCTTCTTCTCAACCCAGCAGCTTGCGGACCTTGTTCAGCGCCACGATGAAGCGCTCGATTTCTTCGTGCGTGTTGTAGAACGCCAACGAGGCGCGGCAGGTCGCGGCGACGCCGTAATACTGCAGCAGCGGATGCGCGCAGTGCTGGCCCGATCGGATCGCAACGCCTTCCAGGTCCAGCAGGGTGGCCAGGTCGTGGGCGTGCGCGCCCTCGACCAGGAAGGACACCACGGCCGCCTTCTCCGGCGCGGTGCCGAAGATGCGCAGGCCGTCGATCTTCTGCAGTTCCTCGGTGAAGTGCGCCAGCAGCTCGGCTTCGCGGGCTTCCACGTGCGCCAGGCCCAGCGATTCCAGGTAATCCACCGCCACGCCCAGCCCGATGAAGCCGGCGATGTTCGGCGTGCCGGCTTCGAACTTGTGCGGGGCCTCGTTGAACACGGTGCCCTCGAAGCTGACTTCCTTGATCATTTCGCCACCGCCGAGGAACGGCGGCATGGCATCCAGGTGCTCACGGCGGGCCCAAAGCGCGCCGGTGCCGGTCGGTCCGCACATCTTGTGGCCGGTGATCGCGTAGAAATCACAGCCGATCGCGGCCACGTCGACCTTGCGGTGCGGCACCGCCTGCGAGCCGTCGACCACGGTGATGATGCCGCGCTTGCGGGCTTCGCGGCAGATCTCGCGCACCGGGTTCACCGTGCCCAGCACGTTGGATACATGGGCCACGGCCAGCAGCTTGACCTCGGCGGTCATGGCGCGGCGCAGGGCGTCCAGGTCCAGCGATCCATCCGGGCTGATCTCGGCCACGCGCACGCTGGCGCCGGTGCGTTCGGCCACCAGCTGCCACGGCACGATGTTGGCGTGGTGTTCCATCCGCGAGACCAGGATGACATCGCCTGCCTTCAGCCGCGGCAATGCCCACGAATAGGCGACCAGGTTGAGGGCGAAGGTGGTGCCGCTGCACAGCACCAGCTCGCTGGCGCGCACGTTGAGGAAGCGCGCCAGCTTGGTGCGTGCGCCTTCGTAGGCGTCGGTGGCCTCGGTGCCCAGCGCATGCACCGCACGGCTGACGTTGGCGTTGTAGCGGCGGTAGAACTCATCCACCGCACCGATCACCTGCACCGGTTTCTGGCCGGTGTTGGCGTTGTCGAAATAGACCAGCGGCTTGCCGTGCACTTCGCGCATCAGCAGCGGGAAGTCCAGCCGCACGCGGTCCCAGTCCGGGGCGGCGCCGGTGTCGGCCTGCGGGCGCGGCGTGGACAGGTTCATGCCACGCCCGCCTCGGACAGGGCGCGGTCCAGCCGGCGACCCAGCTGCTCGCGCAGTGCGTCCGGCAGGATCTTCAGCGGCTCGTGGCAGAACGCAGCGCTGAGCAGGGCCTGCGCCTGTTCCTGCGGCAACCCGCGCGAACGCAGGTAGAACAGCGCATTGGCATCGAGCTGGCCGACGGTGGCGCCGTGCGCGGCCTTGACCTCTTCGGCGTCGATCACCAGCGTGGGCTGGGTATCGATCTCGGCGTCAGCCGACAGCAGCAGGTTCTTGTTGGACAGGTTGGCGTCGGTGCCGTCGGCCCCTTCGCGGATGTGGATGCCGCCGTGGAAGACCACGCGGCTGCGGTTGGCGGCCACGCCGCGCCACAGCAGTTCGCAGTTGGTGTCACGCGCGATGTGTTCGATGCCCAGGCGGGTATCCACGTGGCGGCGGCCGGTGCCCAGCAGCACGCCATTGGCGGTCAGCTGTGCGTTGTCGCCTTCCAGTCGCACGTTGAGCTCATGGCGGCTCAGCGCGGCGCCCAGTTCCAGGTCCACGCGGTGGTACTGCGCATCGCGCGCCAGCACCGCGTCGGTGCGCAGGAAGCTGGTCTGGCGCGTGCTGCCGGCCTGCAGGCGGGCATGCTTGAGCACCGCCTCGCGGGCAAGGTGGACATGCACCACGCTGTTGTCCAGGTGGGCGCCATCACCGGCCTGCAGGTGGTGTTCGACGATGCCCAGGCTGGCCCCGGCACGCAGTTCGATCAGCGAGCGGTGGTGCCAGGCCAGGTCGCTGCCGGTGGCCACGCTGGCGAACACCAGCTGCAGCGGCACGTCCACCTGCACGCCTTCGTCCACCCGCAGCACCACGCCTTCATCGGCCAGTGCCGCGTTCAGGCGGGCGAAGATTTCATCGCCGCGCTCATAGCGGCGGGCCAGCACGCGCGCGCCAGCTTCGTCGGCGGCCAACGCGGCCGACAGCGGCTCCAGCTGCACGCCGGCCGGCAGGCCGTGGGTGTCGCTCAGGCCGTCGTGCAGGCGACCGTTGACGAATACCAGGCGCGGGGCGGGAATGTCATCGAGCAGGGAGACATCCAGCGTCGGCGGTGCCAGCGGGGCAGCGCCGAAGCTGCGACGCTCCAGCTGGCGCAGCGAGGTGTATTTCCAGGCCTCGGTGCGCGGGCCAGGCAGGCCATCGCGCAGCGCGGCATCGAGCACGTCGCGGCGCGCGTCGCTGCCGCAGAACGTGGCGGCCAATGAATCCAGCAATGCGCTCATCAGACCGCTGCCTCCGGCACCACGCGGTTCTTCAGGAAGTCGTAACCGTGCTGTTCCAGCTGCAGCGCCAGCTCCGGTCCACCGGACTGCACGATGCGGCCATCGGCCAGCACGTGCACGAAATCCGGCTTGATGTAGTCCAGCAGGCGCTGGTAGTGGGTGATGACCAGGAACGAACGCTCCGGGCTGCGCAGTGCGTTGACGCCGTCGGCGACGCTCTTCAGCGCATCGATGTCCAGGCCGGAATCGGTTTCGTCCAGGATCGCCAGCTTCGGCTCCAGCACGGCCAGCTGGAAGATCTCGTTGCGCTTCTTCTCGCCACCGGAGAAGCCTTCGTTGACGCCACGGTGCAGCAGTTCGTCCTTCAGGTGCAGCACGGCCAGCTTCTGCCGCACCAGCTTCAGGAACTGCATGGAATCCAGCTCCTCCTGGCCGCGCGCCCTGCGCTGTGCATTCAGCGCCGCGCGCAGGAAGTAGGTGTTGTTGACGCCGGGGATTTCCACCGGGTACTGGAAGGCCAGGAACAGGCCGGCCGCCGCGCGCTCTTCCGGCGACAGCTGCAGCAGGTCGCTGCCTTCGAACTGCACGCTGCCTTCGCTCACGTCATAGCCTTCACGGCCGGACAGCACGTTGCCCAGCGTGGACTTGCCGGCACCGTTGGGGCCCATGATGGCGTGCACCTGGCCGGGCTTTACGTCCAGCGACAGGCCCTTGAGGATTTCCTTGTCGCCGATGCGCGCGTGGAGGTTGTCGATCTTCAGCATGGTGGGGGTTTCCGTGGTGCGGGCCCGGGGCCCGCCAATGATGTTTTGGTTCGAATGCAATACGCGGGGGCAGGGCGGGGGTCAGCCCACCGAACCTTCCAGCGAGACGTCGAGCAGCTTCTTGGCTTCCACCGCGAACTCCATCGGCAGTTCGCGGAAGACCTGCTTGCAGAAGCCGTCCACGATCAGCGACACCGCGTCTTCCTGGCTGATGCCACGCGCGCGGCAGTAGAACAGCTGGTCGTCGGAGATCTTCGAGGTCGTCGCTTCGTGTTCCACCGTCGCAGCGGGGTTCTTGACCTCGATGTACGGGAAGGTGTGCGCGCCGCACTTCTTGCCGATCAGCAGCGAATCGCACTGGGTGTAGTTGCGCGCGCCTTCGGCACCACGCTCGATCTTCACCAGGCCACGGTAGGTGTTCTGGCCGCGACCGGCGCTGATGCCCTTGCTGATGATCTTGCTCTTGGTGCGCTTGCCGACGTGGATCATCTTGGTGCCGGTGTCGGCCTGCTGGCGGTGATGGGTCAACGCCACCGAGTGGAATTCGCCCACCGAGTCATCGCCCAGCAGCACGCAGGAAGGGTACTTCCAGGTGATCGCCGAACCGGTCTCGACCTGGGTCCAGGTGACCTTGCTGCGCGCGCCACGGCATTCGGCACGCTTGGTGACGAAGTTGTAGATGCCGCCGACGCCGTTCTCATCGCCCGGGTACCAGTTCTGCACCGTCGAATACTTGATCTCCGCATCTTCCAGCGTGACCAGTTCCACCACCGCGGCATGCAGCTGGTTCTCATCGCGCATCGGCGCGGTGCAGCCTTCCAGGTAGGACACGTACGCCTTGTCTTCGCAGATGATCAGCGTGCGTTCGAACTGCCCGGTGTGGCCGGCGTTGATGCGGAAATAGGTGCTCAGTTCCATCGGGCAGCGCACGCCCTTGGGGATGAACACGAAGCTGCCATCGGAGAACACCGCCGAATTGAGCGCGGCGAAATAGTTGTCACCGACCGGCACCACGGTGCCCAGGTACTGCCTGACCAGCTCCGGGTGCTCCTTGATCGCTTCGGACATGGAGCAGAAGATCACGCCCTTTTCGGCCAGTTCCTTGCGGAAGGTGGTGCCGACGGACACCGAATCGAACACCGCATCCACCGCCACGCCGGCCAGCTTGGCGCGCTCGTGCAGCGGCACGCCGAGCTTGTCATAGGTATCCAGCAGTTCCTTGGGCACATCGTCCAGCGAGGCGTACTTCGGGCCCTTCGGCGCGGAGTAGTAGCTCAGCCCCTGCAGGTCGATCGGCGCGATCTTCAGCTTGGCCCAGTCCGGCATCGCCATGGTGAGGAAATGGCGGTACGCCTGCAGGCGCCACTCGGTCATCCACTCGGGCTCTTCCTTCTTCGCCGACAGGGCGCGGATGGTGTCCTCGTCCAGGCCCGGCGGCAGGGAATCCGATTCGATGTCCGTGATGAAGCCGGCCGAATACTTGCGGCCAAGCTGCTCGTGGATCTCGCGATTGGGGGTGTCGTCGGTGACGACGGTATCGATGATGTCGGTGGCCATGGGGGCTGCCTGTGGATCAGGAGACGACAGCGGCCGCGATGGCACGGCGCTGGGAGTCGTCAACAAGGGGAAGGGGGGAGAGGATCTGGGCGAGCGTGACCGCACGCAGCGCCTCGGACACCACGTCGTTGATCAGCCGCCAGCTGCTGCGCGCGCCGCACTTGGGGGCCATGTTGCACTGGTGGTTGTCGTGGCTGCATTCGGTCAGCGCCAAGGGACCTTCCATGGCCTCGACCACCTCGAACAGCGAGATTTCGCCGGGCGCGCGGGTCAGCCGGTAGCCGCCGCGGACGCCGCGCAGGCCTTCGACCAGCCCGGCCTGGGCCAGCGGCTTGAGCACCTTGCTGACGGTCGGCGGTTCCAGGCCGGTGAACTCGGCCAGCTCGGTCGCACTGAGCACCTCGGCCGGACGAGCGGCGAGCACGGTCAGCACCACGGTGGCGTAATCGGTGAGCTTGGTGACGCGGAGCATGGGGGTCTGCAGCTGATTTGCAAAGCGGACCGAAATTGTACTCTTTTATGCGCCCGCGTCCAAGCCAGGCCTTTCCGGGGCGCCGACCCGTGGGGTCGCCGCGAGCGCGCAATGGTGCGGCCTGGCCATGATTTTGGCAATCACGAAGATTAAGGGAGAATCAACGCTCCTCTTTCCAGAACGCCCCCTGCGCCCATGCCGAAGAAGATCAAAGCCCGCAAATCCGCCATCCATGGCAACGGCGTGTTCGCCATCGCGCCCCTGAAGCAGGGTGAGCGGGTGATCCAGTACAAGGGCCTGCTGCGCAGCCACGCCGACGTTGACGCCGACGACAGCGGCGACGTGGAAAGTGGCCACACCTTCCTGTTCACCCTGAACGACGACTACGTGATCGATGCCAACTACAAGGGCAACGAGGCGCGCTGGATGAACCACAGCTGCGATCCGAACTGCGAAGCGTTGATCGAGGAAAGCGAGGACGGCAACACGCGCGAAGACAAGGTGTTCATCGAAGCACTGCGCGATATCGCGCCGGGCGAGGAGCTGGTCTACAACTACGGCATCACCCTGGCCGAGCGCCACACCGCGCGGCTGAAGAAGATCTGGGAGTGCCGCTGCGGATCGAAGAAGTGCACCGGCACCATGCTGCAGCCCAAGCGCTGAGTTGCACGCCTCGTCCACATCGGTATCACCGCCGGAACATGGGCCGGCGGTGATGCTGGCAGCTCCTTTACACATCGGAGCATCCCCATGGCACAGCGTCTTGAAGGCAAGAAGATCGCGATCCTGGCCACGCACGGTTTCGAACAGTCCGAACTGACCGATCCGAAGAAACTGCTCGAAGGCTGGGGCGCGACCACCCGCGTGGTGTCCCCCGCCAAGGAAGGCAGCATCAAGGGCTGGAAAGAAAAAGACTGGGGCGAAGCGGTGAGCGTCGACCTGGCGCTGGCCGATGCCAACGCGGACGACTTCGACGCGCTGCTGTTGCCCGGGGGCCAGATGAACCCCGATACCCTGCGCATCGACGAAGCCGCGCTGGCCTTCATCGAAGCCTTCGGCAGCGCCGGCAAGCCGGTGGCGGCGATCTGCCACGGCCCGTGGCTGCTGATCAATGCCGGTCTGGCCAAGGGCAAGCAGGTGACGTCGTGGCCGTCGGTGCGCCTCGATCTTGAAAACGCCGGCGCGCAGTGGCGCGATGCGGAAGTGGTGGTCGATGGAGCGCTGATCACCAGCCGCAAGCCCGACGATATTCCGGCTTTCAGCGAAGCCCTGGCAAAGGCACTCGACGCCTGAGGCTCACTGGCAGCGCCGGGCAGGGTCCGGCGCTGCCGGTCCGCTGCCTGACACCCGGCCGCCTCACTTGCCCAACAACCCCGGCGGCACCATCGTGCCGAGATCCTGGTTGAAGGTGACCTGCAGGCGGCCGTTCTTCACCTGTGCCGACTGCACCTGCAAGGTGCCCAGCAGGCTGGCGACGGCCGGGTCGATCCGATAGATCGGCTCACGCTGTGCGTAGTCGCCCAGCCATGCGTTGAGCAGTGACTTGGTGCGCGAATCCAGGCGCGCGCCCTGCTGGGCCGGCACGAAGTCTTCCATGGTGGGCTGCTGCAGGTGGAAGCCCTGGGTCTGCTGGTCGTAGCGCAGGCCGCTGCTCAGTTTCACCGTGCCCAGCTTCGCCGGCGCGCCACCCGCCGTGGCCAGCGCGATATCCATGCCCAGGTTCAGGCGTTCGCCTGCCGGCAGCGTCAGCTGCGGGTGGCTCATGGTCAGTGCGATCAACCCGCCGAGCGCGTCCTGCGTGCGTGGGAAACTGCTTTCCAGGTACTGCTGCACGTCGCCGGCACCCACCGACAACTGGCGGCCATCAATGGACGGCGCGGCCTGCGCGCCGATGGCGGCGGCCACCAGCACCGTGGCGGTGGCCAAGCGGGTGAAAAACGGACGAAGACGCATGGTCGTGGCCATCTGAAAGGGAGACATGCAGAAGATAGCCGGTCGCACTGAACCGCGCGTGCATGGTGGTGGAGCGGTCAGTCCAGCACCGGCTGCAGGCGGGCCGCCTGGATCAGCCAGCCACTGCGCTGCGGGTCCGGCACCAGACGGTACCAGCCGCTGTAACGCAGGGTGGTGGTGGCCGTGAGCACGCGCACGCGCACCGGCACTTCGATCAGGTGGGTGGGGCGCTGCTGGTCACGCGCCTGCGGCGGCTGGGTGCTGATCCGCAGGTCACGCACATCGCGCAGCGAACGCAGTGCGACATCGTCTGCCCGCCCGGGAGGCGGGGCGACCATCCAGCTGGCATCGGCCTTGTCGAAATCGCGGCGCAGCAGGTGGCCGGCGTAGGTACGCACCACCGCGCCCGGATCCGGCGCATCAGCGGCGACGGCCGCCAAAAGCGGCAGCGCATCGGCGTCACCAACCGCGGAAGTGCCGGCCGGCGCTGCGTCTGTGGGTTGCCCGGCGACCGCAACGTCCGCTGCAGGCGGAGCATCTGCCGCGCGCTGGCACGCACCCAGCAGCATCAGCATCGGGAACAGCCAGCCGGCACCGCGCATCGGTCGCACTCGTCAGAACGGAAGCAGGCAGTGTAGCCAAGGCACCTTTGCGCCTGCCATCAGGTTCCACCCCGGATGCCGCCAACCACGGGTATCCCGGTCACCCCCACCTGCGCCCTGCGGGCCGTCGCTACCAAGAACCCGAGGCCGCCATGAACCTGTCAAAGGCGGGGCGGTGAGGCCGTGCAGGACCGTCTGTTGCCATGGATGGCAACAGCGAGCCCCCAAGGACGGGTTAACGGCGTGTCCTGCACGGCCTCATCGCCCCGCCAACAGGCAGTCCTGCAGCTTCTGACGTTGCCGTTGCTGTTGCAGCCTCACCCTCACGCCGGGGCGTGCAGGCTGTCCAAAGCGTCCAGCGCCGCATTGAGCTTCACCGCGTGCGCGGCCAGCGGATGGTTGGGTTCGTCGACGTGACGCTGCACCACATCGCGCAGGATCTGGGCGGCGATCAACACCGCCGCGCGTTCATCGCCACTGAAGCCCGCCAGCCGCGGGGCACCCTCGAGCAGGCGCATCCAGTCACGCTGCGCGCGATGTTCCACTTCGATGGTGCAACGGCCGCTGCACTGCAGGCCGTCTTTTTCAATCGGCGTAACGGTCAGGCGATAGCGGGTGGAAGGGCTGGCCATGGCGGGCGTCCATTGGGGGATGCATCCACCATAGGGCTGCCATGCAGGCACTACGACCAAGCCCGCTGCACGCAGTGTTCCATTGTCCCGCAGATGGGCCGCCCGCGTCGGCCGCAACGCCTTGCAGCACAGCACCTCGCACCGCTGCGCGCGGCATCGGCCAGCAACGGCACACTGTGTTGCGGCCCGCATGCGACGCCGCAAAAACGAACGGGACGGCCATCAGCCGTCCCGTTCGCGGTGAAACCCGGTATGCCGGCGCGATTAGAGCGCGGCGTCCTTGAGCTTCTTCAGCGGGCGCACCTTGAGCTTGGTGGTGGCCGGCTTGGCGGCGAACCACTGCTCTTCCTTGGTGAAGGGGTTGATGCCCTTGCGCTTCGGCTTGGCGGCGACGCTGACGGTGGTGATCTTCAGCAGGCCCGGCAGGGTGAAGCTGCCCGCGCCCTTCTTGTGCACCGAAGAGGCAACGGCGGTCTCCAGCGAGGCCAGCACCGCGCACACGTCCTTGGCGACCACGCCGGACGCTTCAGCGATGTGCGCAACCAGGCCGGACTTGGTCAGCACGTCCTTGATCGGCTTCGGCGCGGCCGGCTTGGCGGCTGCCTTGGTAGCAACTTTCTTTACTGCCTTCTTCGGGGCAGCCTTCTTAGCGGTCTTTGCCATGGTTTCCTGTTCCGTGAACGGTTGGTTGTTTGGTCATGCCGACCCCGTCGGCAAGCGCAATGTAGGGCAACTACACCGCGCCGCCAATAGGTTATACGCGGAAAAGCCTGCTTTTTTCGCTGCCACTCGACCTTTGTCGGGGGGCATGGTCGCCAGCCGGTGCTGGGGCATCGCACTGAAGCCGTGGAATTGGAAGGGAAAAACCCGGTTTTCCGGTCACGGCGGAGGCCCTGCCGCGCGATGCTGGCCGTTCGTCGGAACGGCGTGCGCCATCGCGTCGCAGCAGAGCGACGCGACGCTAACGCGGGCCTGCGTACGGTAGGTCCCGAACTCAACCGAAGGAGCTGCACAATGGGTATTTCGCGCCGCGCCACCGCGCACTGGGAAGGTGACCTGAAGACAGGCAAGGGACAGTTGAGCACGCCACAGAGTGGCCTGCTGGACAATACCCGCTATGCCTTCAGCAGCCGCTTCGGTGATGAGAAGGGCACCAACCCGGAAGAACTGATCGCCGCCGCGCATGCGGGCTGCTTCACCATGGCGCTGTCGGCCAAGCTGACCGAAGCGGGCTTCCCGCCCGAGGCGCTGGACACCGAAGCCCAGGTCGACCTGTCGATGGAAGGCGGCCCGCAGCTTTCGCAGATCACGCTGAAGGTCAAGGCCAAGGTGCCGGGAATCGAGGCGGAGAAGTTCCGTGCCATCGCCGATGACGCCAAGCAGAACTGCCCGGTCTCCAAGGCACTCAGCGCGGTACCGGTGGCGCTGGAAGCCGAGCTGCTCTGACGCCGCAGGCCTGGCAGGGACGGCCGCTGGCCGTCCCGCTTACCCGGTAGGGACGGCCGCTGGCCGTCCTGTCACCTGCTACCAATGGATCGTGCCGCGGATGACCGTCTGCACCTGGCCACCGGACCACACTTCGCCTTCTGCATCCACATGCAGGTGCAGGCGCGCATCGTGGCCGACCTCGCGGCCCTGGCTGACCACGTAGTCGCGACGTCCGCCGGGCAGTGCGCCGCGCTCGTCCAGCCATGCCGCCAGCACCGCATTCGCCGCGCCCGACGCCGCATCCTCGAAACGCCTGCCGTTGCCCACGAAGGCACGCACGGCCAGGTCCCATGCCTGACCGCTGCAGCGCGCATACGCGAACACGCCCATGCTGTCGGTGGATTCCGCCAGCGCCGCGACCGCGTCCCAATCAGGCTGCAGCCTGCGCAGCGCGGCTTCGTCCGTCAGTTCCACCACCCACCAGCTGCGTCCGCCCTGCATGCGTGCCGGCGGCAGGGCACCCAGCGACCAGCCACGCAGGACGCTGGCCAGCCGGGCATCGGCAGGGTCGACCACCTCGGCGACCGATGCGCGCGGGGTGCGGATGGCGATACGGCGCTGCGCGCCATCGCCCTGCACGCGCAGCGGCAGCATTCCGGCAATGCCGTCCTGTACCAGCACCCCGTCCACCGGCACGGCCAGTGCGGCCTCAAGCACCGCGTGAGCGGTGCCGATGCTGGGGTGGCCGGCGAACGGGACTTCCTTCTGCGGGCTGAACATCCGCAGGCGATAGCTGCTCGCCGCATCCTGCGGCGGGAACACGAAGGTGGTCTCCGGCAGCCGGGTCCAGCGGGCGATGGCCTGCATTGCGGCCGCGTCCAGGCCCTCCGCATCCAGCACCACGGCAAGCGGATTGCCAGCGCCCGGCGAAGGCGAGAATACGTCCAGCTGCAGGAAACGGCGGGTGGTCATCGGCAGGCTCCGTAACGGGGTCGCGCAGCTTACCAGTGCACCGTGCCGTCGATGACCGGCTGCACCTGTCCGCCGATCCAGGCCACCCCGCCGCCGTCCACGTGCAGGTGCACGCGGCCATCGCGGCCGATTTCGCGGCCCTGGCTGGCGATGTAGCGGCCATCGTGGCCGGGCAGCTGGTGGCGCTGGGCCAGCACGCTGGCAATCAGCGCGTTGGCGCTGCCGGTCACCGGGTCTTCCGGCACGTTCACCGCATCGCCCGGGCAGAACGCGCGCACCACCAGGTCGTGGCCGTCGGCGCATTCGTGCGCATACACCGCCACGCCGGTGGCATCGGTGGCGTTGGTCCAGTCGCGCAGGGCGGCCATGTCGGGACGCAGCTCGCGCACGGCACGGGCATCGCACGCAGCGAGCAGCCACCAGCGCGGGCCGTTGTCCCACAGTTCGGCGGCCTGCGCGGGCCCGCCCAGCGCCTGCAGGCTGGCCGGCAGCTCGCCGGGGTCCACCGCGCAGCGGCGGGCGGTGGGGCTGGCCAGGTGGATGGTCGGCGCGGCATGCGGACCGTCCACCCGCACCGGCAGCAGGCCGGCGGCGCACTGCTGCAGCAGCGTGCCATCGCGCGGAATCGCCAGGCCGCTGGTCACCGCAGCCCAGGCCGCGCCGACGCTGGGGTGGCCGGCGAAGGGCAGCTCGCTGCCGGGGGTGAAGATGCGGATGTGGTAATCCGCACCCGGCGCGGTGGGTGCCACGAAGAACACTGTCTCGGACAGGTTCAGCCACGCGGCGAGGGCCTGCATGGCTGTGGGGGACAGGGTGTCGGCGCCGAGTACCACCCCCAGCGGGTTGCCGGTGCCGGGGCGCGGGGCGAAGACATCAAGCTGAAGGTAGCGGTGGGCGGTCATGGGCGGCGTCTTGGGCTTAGAATCGGGGGTTCCGCTCCTCGCGGGCGGTCTCCCCCACCATAACCAGAATACTTACATGCCAGTTTCTTCCCCTGTCGATCGCTGGATCGTACTCAAGTTCGGCGGCACTTCGGTGTCGCGTCGCCATCGCTGGGACACGATCGGGAAACTGGCGAAAAAACGTGCGGAAGAGACCGGCTCGCGTGTGCTGGTAGTGGTTTCGGCGCTGTCCGGGGTGACCAACGAGCTGACCGCCATCGCCGATGGCGCGGCTGACAGCCGCACGCGCGTGGCCGCGCTGGTCGAGCGCCACCAGGCCTTTCTGGACGAACTGGAGCTGCCGCGCGCGGTGCTGGGCGAACGCCTGGCCGCGCTGCAGGCGCTGCTGGACGATGCGCGCGCCGCCGCGCGTACGCTGGACTGGCAGGCCGAGGTACTGGGCCAGGGCGAGCTGCTGTCGTCCAGCATCGGTGCCGCCTACCTGCACCAGAACGGCCTGGACATGGGCTGGATGGATGCGCGGCAGTGGCTGGACGCGCTGCCGCCGCTGCCCAACCAGAGCCCGTGGTCGCAGCGCCTTTCCGTCAACTGCCAGTGGAAATCCGACGAGGCATGGGCGCAGCGCTTCCGCGCGCAGCCGACCCGCCTGCTGATCACCCAGGGCTTCATCGCGCGGCACGCCGACGGCGGCACCGCGATCCTCGGCCGGGGCGGTTCGGATACCTCGGCGGCGTACTTCGGTGCGCTGCTCGGCGCCAGCCGCGTAGAGATCTGGACCGACGTGCCGGGCATGTTCAGCGCCAATCCCAAGGACGTGCCCGACGCCCGCCTGCTGACCCGGCTGGATTATTACGAAGCGCAGGAAATCGCCACCACCGGCGCCAAGGTGCTGCATCCGCGCTCGATCAAGCCGTGCCGCGATGCCGGCGTGCCGATGGCCATCCTGGATACCGAGCGCCCGGAACTGCCTGGTACCAGCATCGACGGCAGTGCCGCGCCGGTGCCGGGGGTGAAGGCGATCAGCCGCCGCAACGGCATCGTGCTGGTGTCGATGGAAGGCATCGGCATGTGGCAGCAGGTCGGCTTCCTGGCCGATGTATTCGGGCTGTTCAAGAAGCATGGGCTGTCGGTGGACCTGATCGGTTCGGCCGAAACCAACGTCACCGTGTCGCTGGATCCCTCGGAAAACCTGGTCAACACCGATGTGCTGGCCGCGCTGTCGGCGGACCTGTCGCAGATCTGCAAGGTCAAGATCATCGTGCCCTGCGCGGCGATCACCCTGGTCGGCCGCGGCATGCGCTCGCTGCTGCACAAGCTGTCCGATGTCTGGGCGACCTTCGGCCGCGAGCGCGTGCACATGATTTCGCAGTCGTCCAACGACCTCAACCTGACCTTCGTCATCGATGAGACCGACGCCGACGGCCTGCTGCCGATCCTGCATGCCGAGCTGATCGACAGCGGTGCGATGCCGGTGGAAGAAACCGCGGTGTTCGGCCCGCGCTGGCGTGAAATCGCCGGCACCGTGCGCCCGCGCGGCACGCCGTGGTGGCGTGGCCAGCGTGCGCACCTGCTGCAGCTGGCCGAAGCCGGTACGCCGCGCTATGTCTACCACCTGCCGACGGTACGCGCCCGTGCGCGCGCGCTGGCTGCGATCACGCCGATCGACCAGCGCTACTATGCGATCAAGGCCAACAGCCATCCGGCCATCCTGGAGACGCTGGAAGCCGAGGGCTTCGGCCTGGAGTGCGTCTCCCACGGTGAGCTGAAGCACGTGTTCAATGTGCTGCCGGGGCTGTCGCCCAGGCGCGTGCTGTTCACCCCCAGCTTCTGCCCCCGCGAAGAATTCGAGGCGGCGTTCGCGCTCGGCGTCACCGTCACCGTGGACAACGTGGAAGCCCTGCAGCGCTGGCCGGACCTGTTCCGCAACCGCGAACTGTGGCTGCGCGTGGACCTGGGCCGTGGCGAAGGCCACCATGCCAAGGTGCGCACCGGCGGCAAGGAATCCAAGTTCGGCCTGCCGATGGCACGCGTGGACGAATTCGTGCGTGCCGCCACCGAGCTGGGCACCACCATCGTCGGCCTGCACGCGCACCTGGGCAGCGGCGTGGAAACCGCGCAGCACTGGCGCCTGATGTGCGATGAGCTGGCCGGCTTCGCCCGCCGCATCGGCACCGTGCAGACCATCGACATCGGCGGCGGCATGCCGATCCCCTACAGCGAAGAAGACGAACCCTTCGACCTGGAGGCCTGGGCCGAGGGCCTGGCCGAGGTCAAGGCCGTGCATCCGGCGTTCCGCCTGGCGATCGAACCGGGCCGCTACCTGGTGGCCGAATCGGGCGTGCTGCTGACCCGCTGCACCCAGGTGGTGGAAAAGGAGGGCGTGCGCCGTGTCGGCCTGGATGCCGGCATGAACACCCTGATCCGGCCGGCGCTGTATGACGCCTGGCATGACATCGAAAACCTTAGCCGGCAGGGCGGCTACGCCGAAGCCGCGTTCGATGTGGTGGGGCCGATCTGCGAGTCCAGCGATGTGTTCGGCAAGCGCCGCAAGCTGCCGGCGTCCACCGCACCGGACGATGTGATGGTGGTGGCCGATGCAGGGGCCTATGGCTACGTGATGGCCAGCACCTACAACCAGCGTGCGATGCCGCGCGAGGACATCCTGGAATGAGCGGCGCCTGCTTCGCGCCGGCGCCTGTCGCTGCGCATCACCCCCCTGCAAAAACCGCCTGCGTGCCCGCACGCAAACGTGCCTGATCCGGATACCCCATGACTGCTTTCGATAAACACCAGGTTGCCTGCTTCCGCTTCGTCCGCTGCGATTTCGCCGCGGACACCGGCGTGGCGCGCCTGGTCTACGCCTTCGACCACGGCCCGGAGATGGTGGAAACCATCACCGTGCCCGGCGCCCCGTTCTCTCTGTCGCCGGAGCGCGCCGCCGCGGTACAGCGTGCGCTGCAACTGCTGCATCTGATCGCCGGCGTGAGTTATTACAAGGCGGGCGTGCCGGACACGGTGGCCATCGATGGCTATGCGATCGACGCGGAAACCGCAGCCCTGGTGGAAAGCATCTACCTGCACGGGCTGGGCGAGTTCGCCTACCGCAACGGCCTGAACCTGCGCGGGCGCTTCCGCCTGCCGGTGGCCGGCGAGGTGGCGCCGGCGCCGGCGCTGGGCCTGCAGCCGCATGCGCTGGTGGCCATCGGCGGGGGCAAGGATTCGCTGGTCAGCATCGAAGCGCTGCGCCGTGCCGGCGTGGATGAGACGGTCACCTGGATCGGCGGCTCACAGTTGATCCGCGCCTGCGCCGAGCGTACCGGCCTGCCGACCCTCAACCTGGGCCGCGCGCTGGCGCCGGAGCTGTTCGAGCTCAACCGCCAGGGGGCCTGGAACGGGCACATCCCGGTGACCGCGGTGAACTCGGCGATCATGGTGCTGGCTGCGCTGCTGCAGGGCGTGGACCAGGTGGTGTTTTCCAACGAACGTTCGGCCAGCTATGGCAGCCAGATCCCGGGCACCGGCGAGGTCAACCACCAGTGGTCCAAAGGCTGGGCGTTCGAGCAGGCCTTCGGCCGCCACGTACAGCGCTATGTCGCCGCCGACCTGCAGTACTACTCGCTGCTGCGGCCGATGTCCGAACTGGCGGTTGCACGCCAGTTCGCCAAGACCGATTTCTACGACGCGCATTTCTCCAGCTGCAACCGCAATTTCCATATCCTCGGCGAGCGTCCGGTGAACCGCTGGTGTGGGGTGTGCCCGAAGTGCCACTTCGTGTTCCTGGCGCTCGCACCGTTCATGTCCAAGGCGCGGCTGGTGCGCATCTTCGGCCGCAATTTGCTGGATGACCTGGACCAGGCCGGCGGCTTTGACGCGCTGCTCGAATTCCAGGACCACAAGCCGTTCGAATGCGTGGGCGAGGGCAAGGAGTCGCGCGCGGCGATGGCCACGCTGGCCACGCGCCCGGACTGGAAGGAAGACGCGCTGGTGAAGCGTTTCTGCAACGAGATCCTGCCGCAGCTTGATGCCAACGAACTGGCCGTGGAGCCGATGCTGGAACTGCAGGGCGAGCATCGCATCCCGGCCGCGTTGTGGGAGCGGGTGCGTGAAAATTTCGCAGCTTGAGGGAAAGCGGGTCGCGTTGTGGGGCTGGGGCCGTGAGGGACGTGCGGCCTACGCGGTACTGCGCGCGCGCCTGCCGGCGCTGCCGCTGACGTTGTTCTGCCCGGCCGCCGAAATGGACGCGGCGCGGGCGGAGGCCAGCACCGCGCTGGATGTCCGCGGCGAACCCAGCGCGGATCAGCTGGCCGGCTTCGATGTGGTGATCAAATCGCCGGGCATCAGCCCCTACCTGCCGGTGGCGCAGGCGGCATTGGCACAGGGCACGCAGTTCATCGGCGGCACCGCGTTGTGGTTCGCCGAACACGCCGCCGCTGACGGCACGGTAGGCAACACGATCTGCGTGACGGGTACCAAGGGCAAGAGCACCACCACCTCGCTGCTGGCGCACCTGCTGCGCGCGGCGGGGCATCGCACCGGGCTGGTCGGCAACATCGGCCTGCCCTTGCTGGAAGTGCTGGACCCCCGGCCGGCGCCGGCGTACTGGGCGGTGGAGCTGTCCAGTTACCAGACCGGCGAGGTCGCCCGTAGTGGTGCGCATCCGCAGGTCGCGGTGGTGTTGAACATCTTCCCTGAACACCTGGACTGGCACGGCAGCGAACAGCGCTACATCCAGGACAAGCTGGCGCTGGTCACCGAAGGCGCGCCGCGCATCGCAGTGCTCAACGCGGCTGATCCGCAGCTTGCCGCGCTGACCCTGCCAGACAGCGAGGTGATCTGGTTCAACCAGCCGCGCGGCTGGCACATGCGGGGCGACATCGTGCACCGCGGCGAACAGCCGGTATTCAACAGCTGCGATACGCCGCTGCCGGGACGGCACAACCGCGGCAACCTGTGTGCGGTGCTGGCGGCCATCGAGGCGCTGGGGCTGGACGCGGTGGCGCTGGCGCCGGCGGTGCAGTCTTTCCGGCCGCTGCCCAACCGGCTGCAGCGCATCGGTGCGCGCGAGGGCGTGGTCTACGTCAACGATTCGATCAGCACCACCCCGCACGCGAGCCTGGCCGCATTGGACTGCTTCGCCGGGCAGCGCATCGCACTGCTGGTGGGCGGGCATGACCGCGGGCTGGACTGGAGTGACTTCGTCCAGCACATGGCGCACGATCAGCCGCCGCTGGAGATCGTCACCATGGGTGCCAACGGGCCGCGGATCAACGCGTTGCTGCAGCCGCTGGCCGACGCCGGCCGCTTCGGCCTGCACGCCGCGCAGGACCTTGCCGAGGCAATGACCCTGGCACGCGCTGCGCTGGGCGCTGCTGGCGGGGTGGTGCTGCTGTCACCGGGCGCCCCCAGTTATGGCGTATACCGCGACTACGTCGCCCGCGGCCGTCATTTCGCCGAACTGGCCGGTTTCGACCCCGACCTGATCAGCGCGATCCCCGGCATCGGTCTTTGACCGCGAACTGCTGCGGGTGGAGCAGGTAGCGCCGAGCCGTGCTCGGCGGGACGTTGGCGATCATGCCTGCTGCACCGCGCCGCTGCGCTCGCCGACCATGGGTCGGCGCTACCGGTCAGACGCTGGGTCGGCGCTGCCGGGTCAGTGGCTGCGGCTGACGGCGTAGCGGGCCAGGCCGCGCAGGGCAGCTACCGCATCGTTGTCGGCCAGGCCGTCCAGCGCGCGTTCGGCGGCGGCGGCGTATTCCTCGGCGCGGTTGCGGCTGTAGTCCAGCCCGCCGGTGGCATGGATCGCTGCCAGCACCTCGGGCATCGCACTGGCGTCGCCATCCTGCACGATGCTGCGCAGGCGCTGGCGGGTGGCCTCGTCGGAATGGGCCATGGCATGGATCAGCGGCAGGGTCGCCTTGCCTTCGGCCAGGTCATCGCCCAGGTTCTTGCCCAGTTCTTCGGCGTTGGCCGAATAATCCAGCACGTCATCGGCGATCTGGAAGGCATACCCCAGCGCCATGCCGTAGTCGTACAGCGCCTGCTGGGTGGCCTCGTCAACGCCGCTGGCCAGCGCGCCCAGCCGGGTCCCGGCGGCGAACAGCACCGCGGTCTTGCGCTCGATCACGCGCAGGTAGGCGGCCTCGTCGGTGTCCGGGTTATGCACGTGCAGCAGCTGCAGTACTTCACCTTCAGCGATGCGGTTGGTGGTGTCGGCCAGGATCCGCATCACCGGCATGCGGTCCAGTTCCACCATCAGCTGGAAGCTGCGCGAGTACAGGAAATCGCCCACCAGCACGCTGGGCGCGTTGCCCCACAGCGCGTTGGCGGTGCTGCGGCCACGGCGCAGGCTGGATTCGTCCACCACGTCGTCGTGCAGCAGGGTGGAGGTATGGATGAACTCGATGATCGCGGCCAGCTGGTGGTGTTCCGGGCCGGCGCCGCCGACCGCGCGGCCGGCCAGCATCACCAGCATCGGGCGCAGGCGCTTGCCGCCGGCCGAAATGATGTGGTCGGCGATCTGGTTGATCAGCACCACGTCCGAAGCGAGCCGGCGCCGGATCAGGGCATCGACGGCGGCCATGTCGTCGGCGGCAAGCGTCTGGATCTGGGGCAGGCCCAGGGCGGCACGGGTGTCTTCGATGATGGTCATGCGGTCTGGCTTCAAGGCTCGCCGCCAATTATAGGCGCTGGCCGTGAATTCGGGCGCATGTGCGGGCGGCGGGGCCGGCGAGTGGACTGGATCAGTCGCGGAAACGCTCCGTGAGCCGTGAATACGTATGCAGCCGGCACCATGCCGCAGGGCCCGAGGCTAAGCTTCCTCAGCTGCATTCCGGCCCGTGTTTCCGCAGGGGCCCACAGAGCCCGGAGGGGGGCCTGATGTCCAATACGCCATGGTGGCGCGGCGCCGTCATCTACCAGATCTACCCGCGCAGTTTCCTCGATGCCAACGGCGATGGAGTCGGCGACCTGCCCGGCATCATCGACCGCCTGGACTACATCGCCGCGCTCGGGGTGGACGCGATCTGGATCTCGCCGTTCTTCAAATCGCCGATGGCCGATTTCGGCTATGACATCGCCGACTACCGCGACGTGGATCCGCTGTTCGGCAACCTGGACGATTTCGATCGGCTGCTGGCCAAGGCGCATGCGCTGGGCCTGAAGGTGATGATCGACCAGGTGTTGAGCCATACGTCGATCGAACACGACTGGTTCCGCGAGAGCCGCCAGGACCGCACCAATCCGAAGGCGGACTGGTATGTCTGGGCCGACCCGCGCGAAGACGGCACTGCGCCGAACAACTGGATGTCACTGTTCGGTGGCGTGGCCTGGCAGTGGGAGCCGCGGCGCGAACAATATTTCCTGCACAACTTCCTGGCCGACCAGCCTGACCTGAATTTCCATAATCCGGCGGTGCAGAAGGCCACGCTGGACAACGTGCGGTTCTGGCTGGATCGCGGGGTGGATGGTTTCCGCCTGGACGCGATCAATTTCTGCTTCCATGACCGGCAGCTGCGCGACAACCCACCCAAGCCGGCGGACAAGCGGGTCGGGCGCGGTTTCAGTCCGGACAATCCGTACGCCTACCAGTACCACTACTTCAACAATACCCAGCCGGAAAACCTGCCGTTCCTGGAGGAGCTGCGCGCGTTGCTGGACCAGTATCCGGGCGCGGTCAGCCTGGGCGAAATCTCTTCGGAGGATTCGCTGGCCACCACCGCCGAGTACACCACCGCCAAGCGCCTGCACATGGGCTACAGCTTCGAACTGCTGGTGGACGACTACAGCGCGGCCTACATCCGCGATACGGTCTCGCGGCTGGAAACGGCGATGACCGAGGGCTGGCCGTGCTGGGCCATTTCCAACCACGACGTGGAGCGTGCAGTGACCCGCTGGGGCGGGCATCCGGCCGATCCGCGCCTGGCGCGCATGCTGGTGGCGATGCTGTGTTCGCTGCGCGGGTCCATCTGCCTGTACCAGGGCGAAGAGCTGGGGCTGGGCGAGGCCGATGTCCCGTTCGAGGCCCTGCAGGATCCGTACGGCATCACCTTCTGGCCGAACTTCAAGGGACGCGACGGCTGCCGTACGCCGTTGCCGTGGATCGATGCGCCGTTGGCCGGTTTCACCACCGGCGAACCCTGGTTGCCGATCCCGGCCGACCATCAGTCGCGCGCGGTTGCCGTGCAGGAAGCACAGCCGGATTCGGTGCTGTCGGCGTTCCGTCGCTTCCTGGCCTGGCGGCGCACACAGCCGGTGCTGCTGCACGGTGATATCCGCTTCCTGGACAGCGCCGAGCCGGTGCTGTTGTTCGAACGCACGCTGGGGGATGAAGTGATGCTGCTGGCCTTCAACCTGTCTTCGCTGCCAGCGCGGCAGCTGCTGCCAGAGGGCGCGTGGCAGGCCATGGACGTGCCCGGCCCGGATGCTGGTTCGCTGGATGGCACCGAGCTGGCACTGCCTGCGCACGCGGTGTACTGCGCACGACGCATCGGCTGATTGTTTTCTCCGTTGGTGGTATTTCAGGGGCGCTGCCGAGAGGCGGCGTCCCTTTTTTGCGCGCGGCTGGCGCGCCGAGGTTCGATAGGGCGTGGTGGTGAATCCTGTCCGCAGCGCGTCGAATTCGAATCCCTTTTTGCAGAATGGTGCAGAGACCGCGCCACGGCCGCGCTCGACACTGGCACTTCATCAACGTGAGGTGTCTCATGAAATCCATCCTGAGCTGTGTCCTCGTCCTGGCGTCTGTTGCAGCCATCCTGCCCCCAGCAGCCCTTGCATCGGGAGAACGTAGCGGTGTCCCGCGCAGTGACCATGCCGCCTGCGCAAATGCCTTCAAGCAGTCGCCGGCGTCCTCGCAGGGATGTGATCTGCACTGGGCGCATTTTGCCAACGACATCTGTGCGATCCATGCCCTCTGTGCGCGCCCGGACGGTAGCCGCCAGCAGAACAGAACCTCGACACGTCTGGTCAACGTTCCGCTCTTCCAGAACTGCGGCGGGACGCTCGGCTTCCGCTGTGACTGACATGTGCAAATGGAAAGGGGCGCCCATTGGGCGCCCCTTGTCCTCGACCTGGCAGGTGGATCAGAACGTGTAGTTCACACCCAGCATGTAGGTGCGGCCCCATTCCACATATTCCAGCGGGCGATCGGTGGTGCCTGCGTAGGTGCGGTACGGTTCGTTGGTCAGGTTGGTGCCCTGCAGCAGCACGGTCAGGCCAGCCAGCGAGCTGCTGTCGCTGAAGGTGTAGCTGATCTGCGCGTCGGTCACGTTCTCGCCCACCACGTAACGCAGCGTGCGGTTGCCATTGAAGTTGCCGATCTCGCCGATGAAGTCCGAGCGGCGACGCTGGCTCACGCGTGCTTCAAACCCGTTGCGTTCGAAGTAGGCGGTGAGGTTGTACACGCGATCGGACAAGCCCGGCAGTGCGATCGGATCGCTGCCTACGCTGGACGCGCTTTCCGGATCCAGGATCTCGATGTCGCTGTCATTGAACGTGGCACTGGCCTGCACGCCGAAGCCACGCAGGGCATCGGTGAACATGTCCAGCGGCAGCGAAGCGGTCAGCTCCAGGCCGCGCAGGGTGCCACCCTTGCCGTTCTGCGGCGAGGAGAACGTGCCGGTCGGCAGCACCGGCGCGACCATGCCCGGCGGCGGCACATAGCTGGCCAACAGATCGCTGAAGTCGTAGTCATCCACCGACTGGGTGTAAACGTAGCTCTTCAGGTCCTTGTAGAACACCGCGGCGGCCACGTAGGCACGCTCGGCGAAGTACTTTTCATACGACAGGTCGAAGGCGGTGGCGCGCCACGGATCCAGCAGCGGGTTGCCGCCGCTGCCACCCGGTCGACCGGTGGCGGTGTCCACGCCGAACTCCAGCCCGGCGCGCATCTGGTCCACGCGTGGACGCGCCACCTGCTTGGCGGCTGCAAAGCGCAGCGTCTGCTGGTGCGGGAACATGAAGGCCAGGTTCAAGCTGGGCAGCCAGTCCTTGTAGGTCTTGCCGTCGTCGATCGGCAGCACTTCCTGGCCCACCGGACGCGAACGATCGAAGTAGTTGGACTGCGAGCTTTGATCCACGTGCTGCATCTGCACGCCGATGTTGCCACGCACGCCGACCACGCCGATGTCGGTGTTGATGTTGGCGCGCAGCCACGCGGTGGTGATCTTCTCCTGCACCGTCCACGACTTCGGGATCAGATAGTCCAGGTCGGTGACAGGGTTGAACTCCATGTAGCGCTCGACCGCGGCCGGCACGTTCCAGGCCGGGATGTACCCGATGCCGGCAAAGCCCAGGTTGACGGGACGGTATTGCAGGTCGGACGCCACATTGGCATCGCCCTGCGCGCCCAGCAGGATGTTGCCTTCGGCCTGGGTCTTCTGCTTGCGGCGATCAGCGTAATTCACGCCCACATCGATGTCGGCGAACCAGCTGGACAGGGCCTCCGGTGCCGGCAGGGTCAGCGCGATCTTGCCGCCTTTCAGGCGATCTTCCACCTGTGGCACCTTGCCGTAGCCGGAGCCGTAGATCGTGTTGGTCAGGAACAGCGCATCCGGATTGGAATAGTCCAGGCCCGGGTTGATCTGCGAGAACCCGTTGGGCCGCACCACCACGCCCACGCTGTCCAGCTGCGGCATGGGGGTGAGCTGCAGGTTGTTTTCCAGGTTCAGCTCATCGCGGGTGGCTTTGGAGTAGTTCACGTCGGCCACCAGCTTGACGCCGTTGCCGAAAGTGAACTCGTTGTTCCAGCCGAACGCATCGATCTTGTCTTCGCGCTTGTTGTACATGCCGCGCACCAGCGGATAGACGCCGGTGGCGGTGCCGCCCTGGAAGGTGCCGTCGGCGCCGACCTGCGGGTTGGTGATCAGCAGGCCCGGCGTATAACCGCCGTTGAAGTTGCTGAGATTGACCTCGAACTGGTTGGCCGTGTCGATCTGCTCGGCGTCGGTATGGAACGCGTCCAGCGTGCTCGTCCAGCTGTTGTTCGGGCGGAACTGCACGGTCGCCATGAAGGCGTCGCGCTTGTTGTTGCCGGTGCGGCGCAGCGCCTTGATGCCGTCACTGAACGTCACGCCCGGTGCCAGGCCGGGACGGTTGCCGTTGTCGGTGTGTTCGGTGGTCCACGGCTCGTACAGGCCGACCTGGTTTTCGTGGATCGGGTTGTCGCTGTGCGCGTAGCCGATGGCAATGCCAAGGGTCTTGTCCAGGAACTGGTCGATGTAGCTGGCACTGATGCGGTTGCCGAACTCATCCACGTTGGCGGCGTCGCCCAGCGAGCTCTTCTGGTAGCGGCCACTGACCGCGATCACGCGGTCCGGGAAGCTCAGCGGGCGGGCAGTCTGCATGTCGATGGTGCCCGACAGACCCTGGCCGACCAGTGCCGCGTCGGGGGTCTTGTACACGGTCACACCATTGACCAGTTCGGACGGGTACTGGTCGAATTCGACGCTGCGGTTGTCGCCGGTGCTGACCACTTCGCGGCCGTTGAGCAGGGTGGTGGCGAAGTCCGGGGACAGGCCGCGCACGCTGATCACCTGCGCACGGCCGGCCACGCGCTGGGCGGCCAGACCGGGCAAACGGGCCAGCGATTCGGCGATGCTGACGTCGGGCAGTTTGCCGATGTCTTCGGCGGAAATGACTTCCACCACCGAGGTGGCGTCCTGCTTCACCGCGATGGCGTTTTCAATGCCGCGACGGATGCCGGTGACCTGCACCGCGTCCAGGTTGGTGGCGCCGCTGCCGGTCTGGCCGCTGGCGGTGGTGGACGTGGTGGACTGCGCGAAAGCGAGTACCGGTGACAGTGCGACGGCCAGCGCCAATGACAGCGCGTTGCGCTTGTGGTTCGACATTTTCCCCTCCCAGGCAATGTTGCCGAATCTAGTTGTGGTCCGCGCCGGCACTGCCGATACGGGTCGCGGCACGGTGGCCGCTGACTGCGACGCTATGGTATGCAGCGCGCCGCGCGCTGGAATCAGCCTGCATACGTATTCAATGCAGCGACACGCGGTGTAAGCGATTACATGTTGGTCAGCACAGCGACAGGGTGTGGGTAGTGACGCCGCTGGCCGTCAGCGCGTGGTGTTTGAAGACGGCCAGCGGCCGTCACCACCTGACCGCGTCTGGCGTCCCGCCCTTCACAGCGGGGTGAAGCGGATCGCCTGGCCACCGCCGGGGCCGAGCACCAGGGTCAGCGCGTCGGCGCTGGTGACTTCCCGGGTTTCGCGCGCGAAGGCAAAGGGATTGCTGCGGAAATCGGCCCCGTCACCATCGCGGTAGATCTCCGCGCGGTAGCGCACACCCGGTTCCAGGAAGCCCAGCGACACCGGCAGCACGCGGCCGTGTTCGTCGGTGATGCTGCCGAGGAACCAGTCGCGGCTGTTGCGGTCGCGGCGCACGATGGTGACGAAGTCGCCGACCTCGCCGTCCAGCACCCGGCTCTGTTCCCAGTCCACCGCTACGTCCTTGATGAACTGGAAAGCGTCCAGGTGCTGCAGGTAATGCTCGGGCAGGTCGGCGGCCATCTGGATCGGGCTGTACAGCACCACGTACAGCGCCAGCTGGCGGGCCAGCGTGCTGGGAATGGCCTGGCCATGGCGGCCCTTCAATGACAGCACGCCGGGGGTGTAATCCATCGGCCCGGACAGCATCCGGGTGAACACCAGGTTGACCTCGTGTTCCGGCGGATTGGGCGGCTGGCCCCACGCGTTGTACTCCATGCCGCGCGCCCCTTCACGCGATACCCAGTTCGGATAGGTGCGGCGCAGGCCGGTGTCCTTGATCGGCTCGTGCGGGTTGACCGCCAGCCTGCGCGCGGCCGCTTCCTGCACCACCTTCAAATGGTGGCGGGCCATGAACTGGCCGTCGTGCCATTCGCGCAGCAGGGGGCCACCGGCCGGGTTGCGCCGGTCGACCTGGCCGTCATCGCAGACGTAGCCGGTCTTGAACGAATCCACGCCCAGTCGCGCGTACAGGTCCAGCGCCGCGCCCAGCTGGTCCTCGTAGTGGTCGATGGCACAGCCGGTTTCATGGTGGCCCACCAGGTGCACGCCCTTCTTCGCCCCGTAGGCGGACAGCGCCTCGATGTCGAAGTCCGGGGTGGCGCGGGTGAAGTCGAAGTCGTAGCCGTTGCCCACCCAGTTGCCATCCCAACCGGGATTCCAGCCTTCCACCAGCACGCCGCGGAAGCCGTTGGCGGCGGCGAAATCAATCACCTTCCTGGTCTTCGCCGTGGTGGCGGCGTGGCGCGGGCCGGTGGCCCAGCTCTCCTCGTCCAGGTGCATCGACCACCACACGCCCAGATACTTGGACGGCTTGACCCAGCTGACATCGCCCAGCGCATTGGGCTCGTTGAGGTTGAGGATCAGGTCCGATTCGACCAGCCCGCCGGCGCGGTCGGCGATCTGCAGCGTGCGCCACGGCGTAGCGAAGGGCAGGGCGCGGCGCACCTTCCAGCCTTCGGCGGACGGGGAAAGCTGCGCGCGCAGGCGCTGGCCATCGGTGCGGCGCAGCCACATGCCGGCGTAGTCCACCAGCGCGGCTTCGTGGATGGCCACGTGCAGGCCGCTGTCGCTGCGCAGGGTGATCGGGGTATGTGCCAGCGGCACCTCCTGCAGCGGGGTGCGCGCATACAGGTATTCATAGTGGATCGGTTCGCCGGCCGGGATCCACCACGCGGTGGAGTGCTGGGCGATGGCGAACTCGGTGAGCTCCTCATCGATGATCGCCTCGGCCAGTCCAGGCTGTTGCGGGAACACATAACGGAAGCCGACACCGTCATCGAATACCCGGAACACCACGTCCAGCCGGCGCCTGTCACCGGTGGTCTGGCGCAGGGAAACGGTCAGTTCGTTGTAGTGGTTGCGGGTGAGCCGGCGCTCGCCCCAGGGCTGTTCCCAGGTTTCATCGAAGCGGCGGGTGCTGCTGCCGGTGATTTCGAAATCGCGGTCCAGCCGGCCATCGCGCAGCTCGAAGCCGAGCTTGGAGGCGTCCACCACCGTATCGCCGAGTCGCTGCACCTGGTAACGGGCGGTGCCGCCGTCCACCTGCAGCGTCACTTTCAGGATCTTCCCCGGCGATTCGACGCTGGCCGACGGCACGGTGGCAGCCAGCAACACGGGGCTGGCCAGCAGCAGGGCCAGGCCCAGCCAGGGCGCGCGGCGAGCACGCAGCAACAACGAAAACAGCGACATTTCCCCTCCCAGGGCGATGCAGGAACTGCGCCGACCATAGCCCAGCCGGCCGGGAGGCCAGACGCGGCAGCCCATGAATACGTATGCAGGCAGGGCAGCTCCCGCGCCTGCCGTCTACCATGTCCGCACGATGCCTTGAGGGAGGCGTTGCGCCCCTGCCGGCCGCCTGGCAAGCGGGGACCTACAACATGCAAAGAGGGAGGGAGGGTGACGGGCGCAAGCCGGTCGTCCGCTTCGATGCTGAAGATGATCTGCCTGACCGTCGCCATCGCGACGACGCTGGGTTCGGCCGCGCATGCCGCCGACCTGGAATTCGAGGGTCGCACCGCGCGCGCTGAATCCGTGGCCGGTGGTGGCTTCGTGCTGCACACGCCGGATCGCCAGCTGCGCATTGCCGCGCAGCCGATGCGCAGCGACACCGCCAGCCCGATGTTCGATGCCCTGTTCGCGCTTGCGCAGCAGGAAATGGACCAGGACCGCGTGGATGCGATCCGCGATCCGTCCTTCGACGAAGGCCGGCCGGTGCCGTGCGAGTGCTTCAAGACCGGTGCCAACTGGCCGTATGTCTGGACGCGCGATGTCAGCTTCGCCGCCGACCTGGCGCTGGCACGGCTGGATCCGCAACGCACCCGGCAGTCGCTGCAGTTCAAGTTGTCCGAAGCGCGCGATGGCATGACCCCCGGCCTGTTCGTGGCCCAGGACACCGGTTCCGGTGGCAGCTGGCCGATCAGCAGCGACCGCATCGTGTGGTTCCTCGCTGCCCGCCACCTGCTGGACGACAGCGCCTTCGCCGACCAGGTCTGGCAGGCGTTGCAGGGCACGCTGGCGCAGGACCGTGCCATGGTGTTCGACGCGGCCACCGGCCTGTACCGCGGCGAGACCTCGTTCCTGGACTGGCGCGAGCAGACCTATCCGGACTGGACCCGCGAAGACGTGCGCTTCATCGGCGATTCGTTCGCGCTGTCCACCAACGTGCTGCACTACCAGGCACTGCGGTTGGGTGAGCAGCTGGCGGGCCAGCGCGGCGATGCCACGCGCGCGGCGCAGTACAAGGCCTGGGCCGATGCCCTGGGGCCGCGGATCGACGCACGCTTCTGGCGCGAAGACGCCGGACAGTACATGAGCTACATCGGCGAAGCGGCGCACCCTGTGCCCTACGCCAAGTACGATCTGCTGGCGACCTCGCTGGGCGTCTTGGCCGGCGTGTTGCCGACCGACCGCGCGCGCCGTGCACTGGCGGCGTATCCGGCCAGTGCGGCCGGCAGCCCGGTGGTGTGGCCGCAGGAAGGCAACCAGCCGGTCTACCACAATCGCGCGATCTGGCCGTTTGTCAGTGCGTATTCGCTGCGCGCCGCGCGGCTGCTGGACGATGCACCGCGTATCACCAGCGAAGTGCAATCGCTGATGCGCGGTGCCGCGCTGGCCGGTTCCAACATGGAAAACTACGAGCTGCTGACGCAGAAGATCCATGTCGACGAAGGCGCGCTGAGTGGCCCGGTGGTGAACTCCGAACGCCAGCTGTGGTCGGTCGCCGGCTACCTGGACATGGTGCTGCAGGGCGTGTTCGGCGTGGAAGCCGACGGCCAGGTACAACCCAAGCTGCCGGTCGCGCTGGTGCTCCAGTTGTTCGGCACGCGGGACCGGATCACGCTGCAGATGGACGGCAAGCGCTACGTGCTGCTGAAGCCTGAGAAGATGCAGGGTGAGCTGCTGGTTGCCGGAAAGACGCAGCGCGACGGTGCCACCACCACCGTGCAACTGGTACCTGAAAGGGGTCAGAATGCTTTCGCAAAGCGAAAGGGCGCTGACCCCGCGCCGGCTCACCCAGCTGCGGCCGCTTATGCACCCGCCACGCCAGCCGCGCCTTCGGCCAAGCGGGAGGGCAATGCCTGGACCATCCCCGTCCCCGCCCAGCACGTGCTGTGGCACGATGGTGCCGCAGTCGACGCGCACGATGGCGTGGCACGTTTTGCCGACGACGGCCTGCAGCACTGCCTCAGCCTGACCCGCCGCGCGGACGCGTTGGAATCGCTGCACAGCCCGACCACCTGCGTCGGCCCGCAGCAGCGCCTGCCCGGCGCGCAGGCGTGGTCGTGGACGCAGCCCGCTGCCGGTCGCGTACGCCTGCGGCTGCAGTTCAACAACCCCAACGGGCCGATCAATACCGGGGTCACCGCGGCAGTGAAGCAGCTCGCCGTCAGGTGTGCCGGACAGCCCGCGCAGTTGCATACCGTAGTGATGCCGCACAGCGTGGCGGTGCAGGAATCCACCGCCGCCGAGTTCGATCTGCCCGCCGGTACGTGTACGTTCCAGCTGCAGGACGGCTTCAACATGAGCGCGTTGCAGCACTTTGCCCACTACACCGGCGGCAAGGGCGGTCGCGCGGGCGTGCTCAACACTGCAGACGTCAAGGCGTTGCTGCTGTCGCCGATCGCCGCCCTGGCAGGAGACCGCCCATGAACCGTCCTGCCGTCGTCCGGCCCGACAAACCGCAGCTGTCGTTCTGGCAGATATGGAACATGTGCTTCGGTTTCCTCGGCATCCAGTTCGGCTTCGCGCTGCAGAACGCCAACGCCAGCCGCATCTTCGAAACGCTCGGTGCGTCGATGGAAGCGGTGCCCGGGCTGTGGATCGCCGCGCCGCTGACCGGCCTGCTGGTGCAGCCCATCGTCGGCTATCTGTCCGACCGCACCTGGACGCGCTGGGGCCGCCGCCGTCCGTTCTTCATGATCGGCGCGGTGCTGACCACGCTGGCGTTGCTGGTGATGCCGAACTCGCCGACGCTGTGGATCGCGGCGGGCACGCTATGGGTGCTGGATGCGTCCATCAACGTGTCGATGGAGCCGTTCCGTGCCTTCGTCGGTGACCAGCTGGCGCCGCGCCAGCGGCCGACCGGCTTTGCCATGCAGAGCTTCTTCATCGGCGTGGGCGCCATCGTCGCCAGCTTCCTGCCCTTCATCCTGACCCACTTCGGCGTGGCCAATACCGCCGCCCAGGGCGAAGTGCCGGACACCGTGCGCTATGCGTTCTACTTCGGTGCGGTGGTGCTGCTGGCGGCGATCACCTGGACCGTGCTGAGCACGCGCGAATACTCACCGACCGAGCTGGCCGGCTTCGCCGATGCCGAGCCGCCGCATGCCCATGCGGTGGCCGCGCGCGGCGTGCCACCGTGGGCGCAGATCGCGCTGTGGCTGCTGGTGGGCATCGTGCTGGCAGCGCTGATCGCCTGGCAGCGGGGGGACAAGATGCTGTACGTGCTGGCCGGCCTGTGTGCGGCCTACGGCACCCTGCTGGGCGTGGCGCGCGTGCTGCCCGGCACACACATGCTGGCGACCATCGTCGATGACCTGCGCAACATGCCGGGCACCATGCGGCGGCTGGCGTGGGTGCAGTTCTTCTCCTGGTTCGCGTTGTTCGCCATGTGGATCTACACCACCGCCGCAGTGGCCGGCACCCACTTTGGCTCCACCGATCCGCAGTCGGCCGCCTACAACGAGGGCGCCAACTGGGTCGGCGTGCTGTTCGGTGCGTACAACGGCTTCGCCGCGCTGGCCGCGTTGCTGATCCCGCTGATGGTGCGCGCCATCGGGCTGCGCTGGAGCCACCTGGTCAACCTGTGGCTGGGCGGGGCGGGGCTGGTGTCGATGATGTTCATCGACGATCCGCACTGGCTGCTGTTGTCGATGGTGGGCGTGGGCTTTGCCTGGGCCTCCATCCTGTCCCTGCCTTACGCCCTGCTGTCGGACAGCGTGCCGGCGGCGAAGATGGGCGTGTACATGGGCATCTTCAATTTCTTCATCGTGATCCCGCAGCTGGTGGCCGCCAGCGCGCTCGGCTTTGCCCTGCGCGCATGGCTGGGTGGCCAGCCGATGCAGGTGCTGGTGCTGGGCGGCTGCAGCCTGCTCGTGGCCGGCCTGTGCGTGCTGCGTGTTCCGTCCCGTCCGGAGGTGGTGTGATGCATGTGCGTCTGTCTGTTGCTGTAGGTTTCGCCCTGTTCGCTGGCCAGGCGCTCGCCGCCCCGCGCCCGGACTACGTAGGCACCACCGAACCGTTCGCGCGCGATGCGGTGTACTTCGTGGTCACCGACCGCTTCGTCAACGGCGACCCGTCCAATGACCACCGCGACCAGGGCGGTGCGCACCGCACGTTCGACATCCCGGTACCGTGCCCGGACAAGGTGGATGGCAACATCGGCTACCTCGGCGGTGACTTCAAGGGCGTGCTGGACAATGCGGACTACATCCGCAACCTGGGCTTCGGCGCGGTGTGGATCACCCCCATCGTCGACAACCCGGACCAGGCCTTCACCGGCAGCAAGGAGATCAGCTGCACCAGCACCCTGACCGACCGCGGCAAGACCGGTTACCACGGCTACTGGGGCACCAATTTCTACAAGGTGGACGAGCACCTGCCCAGCGCCGGCCTGCAGTTCGCCGACTTCACCAAGGGCCTGCACGCGGCCAGGCTGAAGGTGGTGCTGGATATCGTCGGCAACCACGGCTCGCCGTCGTGGACCATGCCGGTGCGCCAGCCCCAGTTCGGGCAGATCTTCGACAAGGACGGCAGGCTGATCGCCGACCACGAAAACCTCGCGCCTCAGCAGCTGGATCCCAGCCACAATCCGCTGCACGCCTTCTACAACAACATCGGGCCGGTGGATGCGTCGAAGGGCTCGATCTTCGATGGCAACCTGGCCGAGCTCGGCGACTTCAACGAACACAACCCGGCGGTGATGGATTACCTGGTCGGCGCCTACCTGCAGTGGACCGCGCAGGGCGTGGATGCGCTGCGCATCGATACCATCGGCTGGCTGCCGCACCCGTGGTGGAACGAGTTCGTGCGCCGCGTGCGTGCCGAGCATCCGGGCATGTTCATGTTCGGCGAAGCGTTCGACTACGACGCGGCGAAGATCGCCGAGCACACTTGGCCGGCGAACGCCAACGTCAGCGTGCTGGATTTCCCCTCGCGCGGGGCGATGGAAGAAACCTTCGGGCTGAAGCAGAAGGGCTTCGAAACGCTGGCCGAGCCGCTGCACCTGCTGGGCGGGCCGTACGCCAATCCGTACGAGCTGATGAGTTTCTACGACAACCATGACATGCCGCGGCTGGATGCCAGCGATGCCGGCTTCATCGACGCGAACAACTGGCTGTTCACCGCGCGCGGCATCCCGGTGCTGTACTACGGCTCGGAAACCGGCTTCATGCGCGGCCGCGCCGAGCACGCCGGCAACCGTGCCTACTTCGGCCAGCAGCGCGTGGATGCGGCAGCACAGAGCCCGATCTTCGGCCCGTTGCAGCGCGTGGCGAAACTGCGCGAAGCCACCCCGGCACTGCAGCGCGGCCTGCAGGTCAACGAGCGCCTGCAAGGCAACGAAGCGGTGTTCTTCCGCGTGCTGCAGCATGGCGGGGTCAACCAGACCGCGCTGGTGCTGTTGAACAAGGGCGATGCAGTGGCCCGCATCGAAGTGAAGCGTTACCTGCAGGCCGGCACCTGGCGCGACGCGCTGGACGGCGGCACGCTGCAGGTGTCCGCCTCGCTGAAGGCCGACGTCCCCGCGCACGGCATCAAGGTCTACATACTGGACGCCCCCGTGCAGCAGAAAGCCCTGCAGGCCGAACTCGACCGCGCCATGGCCGACCAGCAGGCCCGCACCCGCAGACTAGCCGCCCCCTGACCCGGCGATGACGGACGCTGGCCGTCATGCTCTTGCTCCTGGTAGTGACGGCCGCTGGCCGTCAGGCTCTTGCTCCTGAATCACCCACCACATCAGCCCAGCCCTCCGCCCTGACGGCCAGCGGCCGTCACTACCGGGCATCTGCGTCGCGACGCTGGGTACAATCACGCTTCCGCTCGCCGTGCTCCACCCGCCATGACCGACCTTCCGCCCCAGACCCCGATCGAAACCCTGCTGCAGACCGCCATGGCCGGCCAATTGCCGATCAAGGCCTTCATGCAGGCCTTCGTCGCCTCCGAGGTGGTGCTGGTCACCGGCAGTCTGGTCACCCCCGATGGCACCGGTTTCGACCCGCTGCTGTTCGACAAGCAGGGCGTGCTGCACGTTGCCGTGTTCACCGATCCGGCGCGCGTCGGCTTCCATTCCGAACAGGCCCCGCACCAGATCCGCTGGCTGATGCTCGACGTGCTGCGTCGCGTACCGGGCGGCTATGGCGTGGTGATCAATCCCGGCACCACGCTGGGCTTTGAGATTTCGCCGGCGGGTGTGGGCGAGATTCTGAAGGATTTCGCGTAATGGTCGCCGCCCCGACATCCGGCGCCTTGGCGATGAAGCACGTCTCGACGGCCGGAACGCTCCTGCTTTATCAGTTCATCGGCGTGCTGGTGCTCGGCCTGGCACTGGATGCACTCGGTTTCATGAGTGAGTTGGCCGTGTTGCCGCTGCTGGTGTGCAACCTCGTCGTGGCCTACCATCTTGGCAAGGCCGCACAGGCGCTCGGGCGCAACCGTTGGCTGTACACGCTGGCCGCCGGTCTGCCGCCTGCCGCGATCGCGGTCTGCATTTTGCTCTATTCGTCCGCGTGGGCGCGCACGATGGACCAGCGCTGACGCACGCCGCGCGCGTTACGCGGCGCCTGCAGTAACCGTCGTCCCTGTTCCTTCAGCGTTGCTGCGATGATTCGCGCAGTACCAGTTTCACCGGGATGCTCATCCCTTCGGCGGTTTCACCGGCCACCAGTGCCAGCAGTTTCTCCACCAGCAGCTGACCGGCCTGCTTGGTGTCCTGCGCCACGGTGGTCAGCGGCGGCGATACCGACGCGGCCAGTGGAATGTCATCAAACCCGGTGACGCGCACATCCTGCGGTACCCGCAGGCCATGTTCGCGCAGGGCGCGCAGCGCGCCGATGGCGATCAGGTCACTGGCCGCGCAGATGGCATCGAACGGCACGCCGCGTGTCAGCAGCAGTTCGCAGGCGGTCTGCCCGTACTCTTCGGTGGTGATGGCATCGACCTGCAGTTGCGGGTCGGCCACCAGGCCGCGTGCTTCCAGCGCCGCCACGTGCCCGCGATAGCGCTCCTGGAACTCCGGGTAATGGCTGGAGGCATGGCCGAGGAAGGCGATGCGGGTGCAGCCCTGGTCCAGCAGGTGGGCGGTGATGTCAAAGCCGCCCTGATAGTTGTCGCTGCCGATCGATACGCCGGGCTGGCCGGGCAGGGCGGCGCCCCAGCGCACGAAGTGGGTGCCTTGTTCCACCAGCCGCTGCAGGCGGGTCAGCGATTCGTGGTAGTCGCCATAGCCCAGCAGGATGATGCCGTCGGCCTTGTTGCTGTCTTCGTAATCGGTGTGCCAATCGGTGGACAGCTGCTGGAACGACACCAGCAGATCGCGGCCGTGCAGCGCGCAGGCGCGGGTGATCGAGCCCAGCATCGCGTGGAAGAACGGATTGATCAGCGAATCGTCGGTGGTCGGGTCTTCGAAGAACAGCAACGCCAGCGTGCCGGCATTGCGCAGGCGCAGGCTGGAGGCGTTCTTGTCGACCTTGTAGTTCAGCTCGCGGGCAATGGCGATGATGCGCTGGCGGGTTTCGGCATTGACCATCGGGCTGCCACGCAGGGCGCGCGACACCGTGGGCTGGGAAACTCCGGCCAGGTGGGCGATGTCCAGGGACGTGGCTTTGCCTTTGATGGTCATGAACGCGGCGCTGGGATGACGGCCTTCATGATGCCATGGGCTGTCGCGGGTCGCTGGTTTGCGCCATGCCGGAAAGCCACCCGCGCCGGAGCACGAGGTGGCGGACGGTGCGGGTCACAGTACCGGCTGAGCAAACCCCCCCAATGATCCGGCGGATCCGAAGACCCCCGCGCACCGCCCGCCATGGAACCGACGGGGCGATGCATACTCTGCCCTGACTCCAAGCACGGGCAAAGCGCGGGGGGGAACTACTCAGTTGGGGACTGTGATCCCCGCTGGCCCTTCTGGACCAGCCCCGTCATCCTGCGCGGAACGATCCCGAGCGGCTATGAGAAAAGTTGCAATCTGCAGGTCCGCGACGCCGACCATGGGTCGGCGCTACCGGTGCCGCCGCCCGTAAGCGGGTAGCGCCGAGCCACGCTCGGCGAAATCCCAACGCAGGCCAACAGTCGCAACGCCCTCCATGGCCCTGTAGCGCCGAGCCACCCTCGGCGGAATCCCGCCGCAGGCCGTCGCCGCCGCCGCCGCCCGGAAACCTCCTGCCGCCAAACCCCGCACGGCGGGAGCCCCACACGGGTAGAAACCCGACCCCGCACGACCCGATCCCACCCAAGTCCAAGGCCCGTCCGGTGGTAACATGGGGCGTTCTGCAATCCCCCCAATTCACTGGGGCGGTCCCGCGCCGGCGCCCCCAGGGCCCGCCCGGACCGTCCCCGGACAACGGAAGAACACTCCTATGGCGCGTGGCATCAACAAAGTCATCCTGGTCGGCAACCTCGGCAACGACCCGGACGTGAAGTACACCCAGGGCGGCATGGCCATCACCCGCATCAGCCTGGCCACCACCAGCGTCCGCAAGGACAAGGATGGCAACCAGCAGGAGCGTACTGAATGGCACCGCGTGGTGTTCTTTGGCAAGCTCGGCGAAATCGCCGGTGAATATCTGCGCAAGGGCAGCTCGGTGTATGTCGAAGGCAGCCTGCGTTATGACAAGTACACCGGCCAGGACGGCGTGGAAAAGTATTCCACCGACATCATTGCCGACGAAATGCAGATGCTTGGCGGTCGCGGTGAAGGCGGCGGCGGCGGTGGAGCAGGCGGCGGCGGTGGCAACTACGGCGGTGATCGTCCGCAGCGCCAGCAGGCCCCGCGCCAGGAATACGGCGGCGGTGGCGGTGGTGGTCAGCGCCAGGGCGGCCAGGGGGGTCAGGGCGGCGGCTACGGTCAGCAGCGCCCGCAGCAGCAGCCGCAGCAGGCGCCGCCGATGGACGACTTCGCTGACGACGATATCCCGTTCTGATCAATGGAATGCTGCAGGTCGTAAGACCGTCTGAAAAAGCCCCGTTTTGACGGGGCTTTTTTGTGTCCGATGGATCTGTCGAAGATCCCGCGCACGCGCCACGTTGTGCCCTGCAGCACGCGTTTTCGTGCACTGCGTCTTGCAATAAAACAAACGCCTCCTCTATGGTGCAATCGATTGCATTGCCGCAATCGAGAGCGTTTGAAACCGGTTGGGAGGCCGGCAGGTGGATGTCCATCCATTCGAACGGACCGGGCCCGGCTCCGGGCTTCACGCGACGGGACGCGTTGCGCATGGCCGTCGCCGCCGGCAGCGTCGGCCTGGGTGCCGCAACCGCTTTGTCCGCGCGCGCCGCGGACATCGCTGCGGCTCCGCTGAAGGGCAACCTGAAGCACGCCGTCGCCCGCTGGACGTTCCCGCAGCAGTCGGTAGCCCAGCTCTGCCAGACGGTCAGGGACATCGGCTTTGCCGCCATCGACCTGGTCGGCCCGGAGGACTGGCCCACGCTGAAGGCCCATGGCGTTTACAGCTCCATGTGCAACGGCGCAGAAATCAGCCTGGAAAAAGGCTTCGCCGACCCCCGGTTCCACGATGAACTGGTGGCGCGCTACACGCGGCATATCGACCTGGTGGCCGATGCCGGCTATCGCAACCTGATCTGCTTTTCCGGCAATCGAAACGGCATGGACCCCCAGCAGGGCATCGCGCATGCCGAAGCAGGACTCAAGCGCATCCTCGGTCATGCCGAAAAGCGCGGCGTGGTGCTGGTGATGGAGCTGCTGAACTCCAGGGTCGATCATCCGGATTATCTGTGCGACCACTCCGCATGGGGCGTTGAATTGTGCCAGCGGATTGGCTCGGCGCATTTCGGCCTGCTCTACGACATTTACCACATGCAGATCATGGAGGGCGACATCATTGCCACCATCGGCCGGCATCACGCATGTTTCAAGCATTACCACACCGCAGGCGTGCCTGGCCGGCACGAGATTGGAGACCAGCAGGAACTGCAGTACCCCGCCATCTGTCGCGCGATCCGCGACACCGGTTTCGATGGGTATCTGGCGCAGGAATTCATGCCTGCGGCGCCGGACCCCGTCGGCTCGCTGCGCGAGGCGATACGCCTCTGCGACGTCTGAAACGATATCCACCAAGGTGATGCAAGACCCATGGCAGACAATCATTACGACGCGATCGTCGTCGGCTCCGGAATCAGTGGCGGTTGGGCGGCGAAAGAACTGACAGAGAAAGGCCTCAAGGTGCTGATGCTCGAACGCGGACGCAACATCGAGCATGTCAAGGGCTACGTCAACGCGATGAAGGAGGCGTGGGATTTCCCGCACCGCAACCGGCCCACCCAGGCAATGAAAGCGGACTTTCCGGTACTGATGCGCGATTACGGCCTGGCCGAGAATCTGGAAGGCATGTGGGCCGATGAGAAGGACTCGCCCTACATCGAGACCAAGCGCTTCGACTGGTTCCGCGGCTATCACGTGGGCGGCCGCTCGCTGATGTGGGGGCGGCAGAGTTATCGCCTTTCGGACCTGGATTTCGAGGCGAACCTGAAAGACGGCATCGCCACCGACTGGCCGATCCGCTACGCCGACATCGCGCCCTGGTATGACCACGTGGAGAAGTTCGCGGGTATCGCCGGCACGCGCGAGGGGCTGGATGTTTTGCCGGACGGCGAATTCCTGCCACCGATCCCGTTGAACATCGTCGAAAAGGACGTGGCCGCGCGGATCAAGAAGGCATTCGGCGGCACCCGGCACATGATCCACTCGCGCACCGCCAACATCACCCAGCCCAAGGTCGAACAGGGCCGCGTCAACTGCCAGTACCGCAACAAATGCATCCTGGGCTGCCCGTTCGGCGCGTATTTTTCGACCCAGTCGGCGACGCTGCCGGCCGCGATGAAGACCGGCAACCTGACCTTGCGGCCGTTCTCGATCGTCAAGGAAGTGCTGTACGACAAGGACCGCAAGCGGGCGCGTGGCGTGGAGATCATCGACGCCGAAAACGGACAGACCTACCAGTACACCGCCAACGTCATCTTCCTCAACGCGTCTTCGTTCAATTCGAGCTGGCTGCTGATGAACTCGGCCACCGATGTCTGGGACGGTGGGCTGGGCTCTTCGTCCGGCGAACTGGGCCACAACGTAATGGACCACCATTTCGGCGCGGGGGCCTCCGGCCGGGTCGAGGGATACGATGACAAGTACTACTTCGGCCGTCGTCCCTGCGGTTTCTACGTTCCGCGATTCCGCAACGTCGGCACGAATGACAAGCGTGGCTATTCCCGCGGCTTCGGTTACCAGGGTGGGGCGAGCCGCAACGGCTGGTCGCGCGAGATCGCCGAGCTGAACATCGGTGCCGAGCTGAAGGACGCGCTGACCCTGCCCGGCGACTGGCGCATCGGCATGACCGGGTTCGGTGAAATGCTGCCCCATCACGACAACACGATCCGCCTGGACAGCGACAGGAAAGACAAATGGGGGCTGCCGGTACTGGCGATGGACGTGTCCCTGCGCGCGAATGAAACGGCCATGCGCAAGGACATGGCCGCCGATGCCGCCGAGATGCTGGAGGCCGCCGGAGTCAAGGACGTGGAGATGCACGACAACGATTACGCGCCGGGCAAGGGCATCCATGAGATGGGTACTGCGCGCATGGGCCGTGACCGCAGGAGCTCGGTGCTGAACCAGCACAACCAGGTCTGGGACGCCCCCAACGTCTACGTGACCGATGGCGCCTGCATGACGTCCAGCGCCTGCGTGAATCCTTCGCTGACCTACATGGCCCTGACCGCGCGCGCGGCCGACCACGCGGTGCGCGAACTGAAAGCGGGGAACCTGTGATGGACCGCCGTGAACTGCTGAAGATGATCGTCGCCGCCACCGGCGCGGCGATGGTCGGCCTGCCTGCGCTGGTCCACGGACAGGCACCCGCCGCGGGGCCGAGGGCCGCCTTCTCCGCCGCCGATATCGCCACGCTGGATGAGATCGCCGAAACGATCCTGCCGCGCACCGGCACGCCGGGCGCGAAGGACGCCGGCGCAGGTGCGTTCATGGCACGGTTCGTCAGCGACTGCTACACCGCCGAGCAGCAGGCAGCGTTCCGCGCCGGCCTGGCCGATATCGATAAACGCGCCGGTGGTGGATTCGTGTCGCTCGTCGCGGGCGACCGCACTGAACTGCTGCGCGGCCTGGATGCTGAAGCCCGGAAACGCGTTGCCGAGGTAAGCGAAACCGGCACCGCTGAGGCGGGCGAGAAAATTCCGCATTACTTCACCATGATCAAGCAACTCACCATTTTCAGTTTCTTTACCTCGAAAGTCGGCGCGACCGAGGCGCTCAAATACGTCGCCGTGCCGGGCCGCTACGACGGCGAGGTGCCCTATGTTCCCGGTACGCCTGCCTGGGCGACCGGCTGATGGCCCGCCACGTTCCGCTCATGCCTCCCACGCTTGGAATCCCTATGATCAAACCGCTTCTGGTGACGGCCGGCCTGCTGGCCGCGGTGTCTGTGTACGCGCAGTCCGGCGGCGACCCCGCGCGCGATCCGACCAGGACCGAAGTGTGGAAGCCGGTGCCTGCCAGCGTGGCCACGCCCGCGGGCGGCGCGCCCTCCGACGCGACCGTGCTGTTCGATGGCAAGGATGTCTCCGCATGGGAGTCGGAGCAGGGCGGACGCGTGCCGTGGCGGCTCGCCGATGGCGCGCTGACCGTGGTGCCGGGCAGCAAGGGTATCCGCACCCGGCAGCGCTTCTGCGATATCCAGCTGCACGTCGAGTGGCACACGCCCGCCGCAACCGCAGGATTCGACGGCCAGAACCGCGGCAACAGTGGCATCTTCCTGCAGGACCGGTACGAACTGCAGGTGCTGGACAGTTACAACAACCCGACCTATGCCAATGGCCAGGCCGGCTCGATCTACAAGCAGGCGATGCCGCTGGTGAACGCCTCGCGTGCGCCGGGCGAATGGCAGGCCTACGACATCATCTGGAAAGCACCGCGTTTTTCGCCCGGCGGCGGGCTGGTCTCACCGGCGCGCATCACCGTGCTGCACAACGGCGTGCTGGTGCAGGACGACACTGTGCTGGCCGGCAGGACCGAATACATCGGTGCGCCTTCGTATGCGCCGCATGACTGCGCGCCGATCTCCCTGCAGGAACACGATTCCGCGGTCAGCTACCGCAACATCTGGGTGCGCGAACTATGACCGCGCGGCGCCCTCGCGGCGCCGCGATCCTACTTGGCCAGGAAGCGGGTGATGTCGTCGATTTCCTGTGCTGACAGCTGGGAGAACGGCGGCATCAGGCCGCCGCCCTTGCTGATCTTCTCCTTGATCTGCGCCGGTTGCAGGCGCTTGCCCACGTCGGTCAGGGCGGGGAACGTGGGCGGGACGCCCGCACGATCAGCGCCATGGCAGGCGACGCAGTGCGTTGCGTAGAGCGCCGCGCCGGCAGCAGCATCGTCCTTGCACCACGCTGGGTTCGCGAGGGTCGCCGCCGATAGCACCACGGCAAGTATCAGGATCTTTTTCACGTGGGGGTCCTTGGCGTGCTAGCGCGCTGCGCCGGCGGGCTGGGGGGCGGTCAGGTGTTCGCGCAGATAGTCCGCGCCGGTCTTGATGACGGTGGCCGGATCGCGTGGATGGTCGTGCTCCACGATGTACCACTGCACGCCGGCCGCTTCGGCGGCGCGCAGGATCGCGGGCCAGTCCAGCACGCCCTGGCCCACCGCAGCGAAGCCGTCCTCGTCTTCGGCCTGGCCTTTCGGCGCGTTGTCCTTGGCGTGTACCGCGAACAGGCGGCCCTGGAATTTTTCCAGCATCAGCGCCGGGTCATGGCCGGCGCGCGCTACCCAGGCCAGGTCCAGTTCGGTCTGCAGATCCGGCCCGGCCGCGGCGAACAGCAGCTCCAGACCGGTCCTGCCGTTGAAGTCGACCAGTTCGAAATCGTGGTTGTGGTACGCCAGATGTATGCCCTTGGCGCGCACCTGCTTGGCGATCCTGCCCAGTTCCTGGCCCAATGCGGTCCATCCCGCGGCATCGGTGGGCCGGTCCTTTTCCTCCAGGTAGGGCACCACCAGCGTGGTGTTGCCGATCAACCGGTTGAACGCGACCACGCCACCCAGGTCCTTGCGCAGGTCGGCCAGCGCCACGTGGGATGAAATCGCCTTGATCGCATAGCGGTCCAGCAGCTGCTTGAGCTGCGCGGCACTGACATCCTGCGTGCCGACCGTCTCCACCGCATGCACGCCCGCGGCCTGGACGATCTTCAACTGCTGGTCCAGCGTGCCGGCGTCGCGCAGCGTGTACATCTGCACCGCGATGGGCTGCTGCGGGGCGGCGGCCGGGCCTGCGAAGGCGGGCAGGGCAGCGCACAACAGCAGGGCGAGCGTGGCGGTGCGTGCAGGGATGTTCATCAACAGATCCTCCGGGGATTCAACCGATGGGGGTCCAGGCGCGCGTCCTGGCCGATGCAATGACGCGGTCGACGATCAGTGCCGAGCGCACGCCGTCTTCGAAGGTGGGCAGGCCCTGCGGCTGCTCGCCCTCGATGGCGCGATAGGTGTCGGCGACAAAGGCGTCGAAGCAGCCGCCGTAGCCCTGCGCATGCCCGGCCGGCAGCACCGACAGCCTGCGTTGTTCGGCACTGCCGGCGCCCGGCCCACGCACGAAGATTTCCTCACGCTGGTCGGGCAGGCCGATCCACAGCCGTTCGGCATCTTCCTGGTTGAACGCCACGCTGGCACGGGCGCCATCGATCTCGAACCAGAGGCGATTGCGGCGGCCCGCCGATACCTGGCTGACCGTCAACGACGCGAGCGTACCGGCGCTGGTCCTGAACATCGCCGCGGCCACGTCCTCGCTGGTGACCGGCTGCCGCGCGCCGCCCGCCGCCGGGGTGCTGAAGCTCTGCCCGGTCGGGGCACCACGTTCGTCGATCACGGTGGCGAAGGCCGCGCTGACGTCGACGAAGCGCGCGCCGCCGACCCATTCCACCAGGTCGCACCAGTGCGATCCGATATCGGCGAACACACGCGATGCGCCGCCCAGTGCAGGGTCCACGCGCCAGTTGTTGCTGGCCGGGTCCAGCAGCCAGTCCTGCAGGTAGCTGCCGTGGATCAGGTGCAGTGGCCCCAGCTCTCCCTGCGCGATGCGCGCGCGGGCCTCGCGCACCACCGGGTGGTAGCGGTAGACGAAAGGCACCGTGGCCACCCGCCCGCGCGCAGCGGCCAATGCGGCCAGCGCCTGCGCGTCCTCCAACGTGGTCGCCAGCGGCTTTTCGCAGATGACGTGCTTGCCGGCTTCCAGCGCTGCCTGCGCCATGCCGCGGTGCAGGTGGTTGGGCGTGCACACGTGCACCACCTGGACCTGCGGATCGGCGAGGACCTCATCGAGATCGCGGTACGCGCGCGGGACATTCCACGACTGCGCCACCTCGCCTGCGCGCTGCGCCGAAGAGGCGGCCACGCCGCGGACCGTGGCACCGGCCAGCAGCGCGGCGCGCCGGTGCACCGCGCCGATCATGCCGGTGCCGACAATGGCGATTCCAAGCGTGCTCATCCAGTGGGCTCCTCAGGGCGTGGAAGGCGCGGCCGCGATGACCGGCCGGTCGCGGAACAGCAGCAGGAAGGCGATCAGCACGACCAGCGCGACGCCTGCCGGGAACAGCCAGATCTTCTGCCAGTCCGGACCGGCGGCGGTGGTGTAGTGCTCCACCACCGCGCCGGACAGGAACGTGCCGATCAACATGCCCACGCCGTACGTGGCCAGGGTGATGAACCCCTGCGCGCTGCTGCGCGCGGCGGGGCCGGCATGCGCATCGGTGTAGATCTGGCCGGTGACGAAGAAGAAGTCGTAGCAGATGCCATGCAGCACGATGCCGATCACCAGCAGCGAGAAGCCGCCGCCTGCATCGCCGAAGGCGAACATGACATAGCGCAGCACCCAGGCCGCCATGCCGACGGCCAGCATCGTCTTGACCCCCAGCCGCACGAACAGGAACGGCATGGCCAGCATCAGCAGCACTTCGGACACCTGGCCCAGCGACTGCAGGCCGGCCGCGCCGCGCACGCCCAGGTCATTGAGGTACGGGTTGGTGAAGTTGTAGTAGAACGCCAGCGGAATGCAGATGGCGATGGAGGCCAGGAAAAACACCAGGTAAGAGCGTGATTTCAGCAGCCGCAGCGAATCCAGCCCCAGGATCTGTCCCATGCCGGCATCGCGTTGGCGGGCCAGCGGCGGCGTGTGCGGCAGGGTGAAGGCATACAGGCCCAGTGCCAGCGAGGCGATCGACGCCATCTGGAACGTCAGCTCGAGCCGATGCGCTTGTTCCCAGCCCAACCAGCCGATCAGCACGCCCGCCACGATCCAGCCGACGCTGCCGGCGACACGCACCAGCGGGAACTGTTTTTCAGGCGATTGCATGTGGCGCATCGCCACGCTGTTGGCCAGCGCCAGGGTCGGCATGAACAGCAGCATGTAGCCCATGACGCAGGCGGAGAACGTGCCGAAGTCGGTCGCCGTGGAGGCCATCCACATCAGCACCGCGCCGGCCAGGTGCAGCACCGCGAGGATGCGCTGCGCGGCGAAGTAGCGGTCGGCGACCAGGCCGACCAGGAACGGTGCCACGATGGCGCCGATGGACTGGCTGAGGAAGGCCGTCGCCACCTGGCTGGCGCTGGCCTGCAGCGGGCCCTGCACCAGGTACGTGCCCAGGGTCACGAACCATGCGCCCCAGATGAAGAACTGCAGGAACATCATCGCGCCCAAGCGCGACATGGCGTACGTCATGGCTACCCCTCCCAGGGCGGTGATGGCTCAGATCCCCAGCATGCGATGCAGTGACTGCGTGTCCGCGCCGCTGTCGGCGAAGTCGTCGAAGGCCCGTTCGGTCACGCGGATGATGTGGTCGGCGATGATGGCGGCGCCTTCGCGTGCGCCATCTTCCGGGTGCTTCAGGCAGCACTCCCACTCCAGCACCGCCCAGCCCGGGAAATCGTACTGGGCGAACTTCGAGAAGATCGCCTTGAAGTCGATCTGGCCGTCGCCGAGCGAACGGAAACGTCCCGGACGGTCGATCCAGTCTTGGTAGCCGCCATATACGCCACTGCGCGCGCTGGGCCGATACTCCGCGTCCTTGACGTGGAAGATGCCGATGCGATCGTGGTAACGGTCGATGAAGCCGAGGTAGTCGATCTGCTGCAGCAGCAGGTGGCTGGGGTCGTACAGGATTTTCGCGCGGGGATGGTGGTCCACCACGTCCAGGAAGCGCTCGAAGGTCGCGCCATCATGCAGGTCTTCGCCCGGGTGGATTTCGAAGCACAGGTCCACCCCGCAGGCATCGAAGGCATCCAGGATGGGGCGCCAGCGACGGGCGAGTTCGGCGAAGGCTTCGTCCACCAGCCCGGGTGGGCGCTGCGGCCAGGGATAGAAGTACGGCCAGGCCAGCGCGCCGGAGAACGTGGCATGCGCGGTCAGCCCGAGGCGCTGGCTGGCCTTGGCGGCCAGCAACAGCTGCTCCACCGCCCAGGCCTGGCGGGCGGTGGGATCACCGCGTTTGTCCGGCGGTGCGAAGCCGTCGAACAGGCTGTCGTAGGCGGGATGCACGGCGACCAGCTGGCCCTGCAGGTGGGTCGACAGTTCGGTGATCTGCACACCGTGTGCGCCGAGCATGCCGGCGATGTCATCGCAGTACGCCTGGCTGCACGCGGCCTCGGCCAGGTCGAACAGGTGCGGCGCGCCGGTCGGTACCTGTACGCCGGAATAGCCCAGCCCCGCAGCCCAGCCGGCCAGCGTGTCCAGCCGGTCAAAAGGAGCGGTGTCACCGATGAACTGCGCCAGGAACAGCGCGGGACCCTTGAGTGTCTTCAAGCGGGGTTACCCTGGATGCAATCGATTGCATTACCCTAGCAGCACGTCCCGCGAAACCTGTTGTGCACTGCACAGCGGCAACCAGAACCGACCATGGCCACCATCTACGACATCGCAAAACACGTCGGCGTCTCCGCCGGAACGGTGTCGCGCGCGCTTTCCCGCCCGGACAAAGTGCTGCCGGCCACGCGCAGCCGCATCGAGCAGGCCGCCGCCGCGCTGGGCTATGTCCCCAACACGGTGGCCCGGACGCTGAAGACCCAGCGCAGCGGCAAGATCCTGGTCACCGTGCCGGACATCGCCAATCCGTTCTTCGCGCAGATCCTGCAGGGTGCGGAGGATGCGGCGCAGGCGCTCGGCTACGCCGTGCTGCTGGGCGATACCCAGCATCAACCCGAACGCGAAGAACGCTACGCGCAGATGCTCCGGCGCAACGAGGCCGATGGACTGATCGTGCTGGGCCATCGCCTGCCCCCGACCGCGCGCGCGATCGTCGAGCAGTCGGGTCCCACCGCGCCGGTGGTCAATGGCTGTGAGTTCGATCCCGCGCTGGGCATTCCCAGCGTCCACATCGACAACGCGGCCGCCGCGCGCGCGGTGATGGAGCATCTGTATGGGCTGGGTCACGAGCGGATCGCGGTGGTCGGCGGGCCGACTGACAACCCACTTCACCAGCAACGGCTGGAAGGCGCCCGGGCCGCCGGCAAGGCGCACGGCCGCCTGCGCAGCCTGCGCGTCGTGCCGGGGGATTTCTCCGTGGAATCCGGCCATGCGGCGGTGCTGGCGCAGTTGGCCCGAACGCCTGCGCCGACGGCGATCTTCTGCTTCAGCGACCAGATGGCGCTGGGCGCGCTGGCGGCCTGCCGGGATCGGGGTATCCGCGTACCGGATGACCTGTCCATCGTCGGCTTCGACGATCTCGCGTCGTCCCGTTACCTGACGCCGGCGTTGACGACCATCCGGCAACCGATGCGGGACATCGGCGCCTGCGCGGTCAACCTGCTGCTGGCCATCATCGAAGGTCGGGACGTCCCGCTTCAGCAGACGCTGGCGTTCAGCCTGATGCTGCGCGGATCGACGGCCGGGCCCCGCCAGGGATGACGGCGCGGCGACAGCCCGGCAGGCGCGATACCCGCCGGGTTTCGTTGCTGGCATCACGCCACGGGATGCTCAGGCATCGCAGCGCACGCCGACCTCATCGAATGCGATCACCACATCCTCTATCGGGTAATCCAGGTCCAACGCCGCTTTGATGACGCCGCAGGCGCCGCTTTCAAACGTGCTGCTGGGTGTCCAGTAGTTGCGGTTGGCCGTCGCCATCGCAGTGAACGCCATCCGGGTATCCCAGCCCTCGCGATGGGACAGCAGGTAGAAGGCCCTGTTGTAGACGCCGGACGAATAATGATTGTTCAGCCCGGGGCGGAAATCGCGCGCGTGCCCGATCGACCTGCCGTCCCGGCTGGGATCTTCGAAGTAGCGAAGCGCGGCGTCACGCTTGATGATCTCGGCACCCACCAGGAAGTCGTTGCTGCCTTTCAGGTAATACTCGGCAGCTTCGCCAGCCATATCCGAGAAGGCCTCGTTCATGCCGCCGGAATGCAGGGCGTTGTAGATCAGCCCCGAGTTCTGCTCGGTGAAGCCATGGGATACCTCATGACTGACCACGTCCAGTGCAACGAGCGGATAAAACATGGACAGCCCATCACCGAAGGACATGACGCGACCGTTCCATGTCGCATTCTCGTAACTGCGTCCGTAATGGACCTGAAGCTTCAGCTGGAAGCGCAGGGGCGCGGTATCCAGCCAGTCGCGGTACATGTCGAACACGGCGCCGCCGGCGGCGTGCGCATCGTTCAAGGGCGAGTACGCACCGTTGATGGCTTTGACGGTGTTCTGCGGGCAGCTGAAGCGGTGCGCTTCGGTCACCGAGCCTGAGTGGCCGTGGTCGAGGTTGATGGTTTTTACGTTTTCGTTTTCCAGGCTGCAGGTTGCCCCGTAAGCAGTGATGTCGAGGTAGGGCGCGGTGGCGCCGTATTCGATCTGTCCGATCTTCTCGTTGCCGCCCGGACCGATGCCGTTGTTGGCCGTGGCCAGACCCTCCCACTGTGCAAGCACCTTGCCGTCCATCGCATCGACGATGGTGAAAGGGCGGGTGGCTGGCTGGTCTTCGCCCTCGGCCAGGAAATCCACCACCCATGCCAGCCGTGCCACGGCGTGCGCATCGAGGTGGATCATCAGGCGCTGGTTCTGGTTCTGTACCTGCATGCCGCCGGCGCGCATGCCGGGGGCACTGGCCTTGGCGATGGCCGCAGCCCGCGCACCGTCGATGCGGGGTGTCACATCGGGAAGATCGGCCTGCAGCGAGGCAACCGCCGTGCCGAACAGGCTGCGCACCTGGCCCGTGGCAGCGGTGGCGACCACCACATGTTCACCGAACACCGGTACGCCCTGGTGCAACTGTTCGAAGCGTTGGTGCTGCACGCCGTTGCGGTCGGTGTGGCTGGACAGCAGCTGCAGGCTGGAACCAGCATCCAGCCCGAGCATCGATGGCAGTGCAGCGGCGTCAGCGCTGCGGTGGGCCAACGCCGGGGTCGCGGCGAGGTCGAGTCGATGCAGGGGAATGCGCTCGGCCGCTGCCGCGGGTGCGGCGAGCATCGCGGCGGAAAGCAGGGTGAGGGACAGCATGCTGCGGGACGGCAGGTGGATCATGGGTGGCGCTCCTCGCTGGATGGATGCCGGAGCGGTAGCCCTGCGGAAGACCGTGTTTTCAGGGGATAGCGCCGACGAGGACACCGTGGTGCGGGGCGCTCGGCGCGGCAACGGCGCCGGATGCGATGGTCTGTAAGGGAGCAGCACGGGCCAGCAGGGTGCCAGGGGGAATTGGCTTGAAATCCTGGCGGGATCCTCGCCATCCCTTACCCTCGTGCACGTGAGTGGCTGACCCTTCGCGCCGTAGCGCCGGCAAACTTGCCGGAGCTGGAGGGGGTAGTGAATGACAGCCAGGCATGCAGGACGAACTGCATGCTGCAGTGCAACTTTTCAATTGTAGTATTATTTGATTAATTGCCGTTCAGGCCGAAGGCCGCGTCGCACCGCATTCGAACCTGTGGAATCGTGGTGTCCCTGGAGTTTCCTGGCGTGGAGCGTGGATTGCATGGTGATGCTGGCAAACGCCCAAGGGCTTCGGGCAGAGATCGCGCAGCGCGGCGCCGCGCTGGCGGGCATGTGGGTGCCGGACCGTGATGGGCAGCTCGCAGACGTGGTGCTGGGCCATGCCCCGCAGCGCCAGCGGACATCGGGTCGGGCGTTTCTCGGTGCCAGCATCGGCCGGGTGGCTGGGCGCATCAGCACGGCCGGCTTCATGCTCGGCGGCCAGCATCACCGGCTTGATTCGGTCGATGGCCTCACCACCCACCATGGCGGGCCCGAGGGATTCGATGCACGGGACTGGCAATGGCTGGGCGTGCGCCGTGACCGGGCGCGGCTGCAGCTGGTCAGCCCGCATGGCGACCAGGGCTTCCCGGGCGCGCTGACGGTCACCGTGGACTATCGGCTGGATGACAACGACACCCTGCACGTGGACTACGCCGCCACCTGCGACCGCCCCACGGTGGTCAACCTGACCCACCATCCGTTCTGGAACCTGGCGGGCGAAGGAGCGGGCCCGGTGGACGCGCATCTTCTGACGCTGCCTGCGTCGCGCACGGTGGCGCTCGATGCTGCGCTGCTCCCCACCGGCCAGGTGCGCGACGTCGCCGACAGCGCGTTCGACTTCCGCCGCGCGCGCGTGATCGGCGACGCGCTGTCAGTCAGGGGCGATGCGCAGCTGCAGCTCGCCGGGGGCCTGGATCACTACTGGATTCTCGATACCCCGGCAGGCGCCGGCGTTCGCGCGGCGGCGCGCCTGCATGATCCGCATTCCGGCCGCGTGCTGGACGTGTCGAGCGACCAGGCGGGCGTGCAGGTGTATTCGGGAAACTTCCTGGACGGCAGCCTGCAGGGTGCATCGGGCAGGGCGTACCAGGCGCGCGCGGCCATCTGCATTGAACCGCAGGCCTTTCCCGATGCGATGAACCAGCCCGGCTTTCCGGACATCACGTTGCAGCCCGGTGCGGTCTACCGCAACCGCATCCGTTATCGCTTCAGCAAGGACACCCCATGAATGCAGTGACTGACCCCGCCCAGCGGCTGGCTGGCAAGGTAGCCATCGTCACCGGTGCGGCCAACGGCATCGGCCGTGCCATCGCCGGACTGTTCCAGTCGCACGGTGCCATCGTGGCCGGCTACGACCAGACCGCGCCCGGCGCCGACGACGCGGTTTGTGCGCTGTTCCAGCAGGGCGATGTCAGCGATGCCGATGCCGTGGCGGCGTTCGTGGAACGCGTGGTGTCAGCCTACGGCCAGGTTGACGTGCTGGTCAGCAATGCCGGCATGGATGTGTTTTCCACACCGCTGGAGCTGTCTTCGCAGACCTGGCAGCGCAACCTGGACGTCAACCTTGGCGGCCATTGGAACTTCGCCCGCGCGGTGTTGCCGTGCATGCTGCGGCAGGGCAGGGGATCGGTGGTCAACATCGCCTCCGTGCACGGCCATCGCATCATCCAGGGCGCCTTCCCGTACAACGTGGCCAAGCACGCGTTGATCGGCCTGACCAAGGCACTCGGATTGGAATACGCCGACAAAGGCCTCCGCTTCAACTCCATCTCGCCCGGGCTGATCCTGGTGGACCGCATCGAACGCTGGTTCGAATCGCAGCCCGATCCCGCGCAGGCGCGCCGGGAACAGGAAGCGCTGCTGCCACCGAAACGCATCGGCGAAGCGTCGGAAGTCGCCCAGACCGCGCTGTTCCTGGCCAGCGACGAAGCCCGCTTCATCAATGCCGCCGACATCCTGATCGATGGCGGCCGCAGCCAACTTTACTACTGAGCCAACCATGACCCCTTCCCCGCTCCCGCTGATCGCGATCCTGCGCGGCATCACCCCAGACGAGGTGCGTGCGCACGTGCGCGTGCTGATCGACGCCGGCATCAGCCAGATTGAAATACCGACCAACTCGCCGGACTGGCTGGGCAGCGTGCAGTTGGCCCTGCAGGAAGCCGACGGCCACGCCGAGGTCGGCGCCGGCACCGTGCTGGACATCGCCGACGTGGACCGTCTGGCGGACAGCGGCGCGCGGCTGATGGTGACGCCGAATACGAACCCGCTGGTGATCGCGCATGCACGTTCGCGTGGACTGGATATCGCAGCCGGGTTTGCCACCGCCAGCGAGGCCTTCGCTGCAGTGGCCGCCGGTGCGCAGCGCCTGAAGCTGTTCCCGGCCTCGCAGTTCGGCCCGGGCTATGTGCGTGCGCTGAAGGCCGTGCTGCCGGCCGATGTGCCGCTGTATGCGGTGGGCGGCATCGGCCCCGGCAATCTGGCCGAGTACCTGCAGGCCGGTTGCGCCGGTGCCGGACTGGGCGGGGAGCTGTACCGCGTCGGCCAGGATGCAGCTACCACGGCCCAGCATGCGGACGCCTTCGTTGCTGCCTTGCGGAGGACCAACGCATGAAGATCACCCGCCTGAGTACCTATCGCGTGGCGCCGCGCTGGATGTTCCTGAAGATCGAGACCGACGAAGGCGTGGTCGGCTGGGGCGAGCCGGTCATCGAAGGCCGTGCGCGCACCGTGGAAGCGGCCGTGCACGAACTGGGCGAGCAGCTGGTCGGCAAGGATCCGGCGCGCATCAACGACCACTGGCAGGTGATGTACCGCGGGGGCTTCTATCGCGGCGGCGCGGTGTTCATGAGCGCACTGGCCGGCATCGACCAGGCGCTGTGGGACATCAAGGGCAAGGCGCTGGGCGTGCCGGTGTACCAGCTGCTGGGCGGGCTGGTGCGCGACCGCATGAAGACCTATTGCTGGGTCGGCGGCGACCGGCCGGCCGACATCATCGAACAGATCCGTGCACGCGTGGCGCTGGGCTATGACACCTTCAAGCTCAACGCCTGCGAAGAGATGCCGCTGCTGGCGCCCAGCCGCACCATCGACGCGGCCGTGGCCAAGGTGGCCGAAATACGCGAAGCGTTCGGCCAGAGCATCGAGTTCGGCCTGGATTTCCACGGACGCGTGGGCTGGCCGATGGCCAAGACGCTGATCCGCGAACTGGAACCCTACCGCCCGTTGTTCATCGAAGAACCGGTGCTGGCCGAACAGGCCGAGTATTACCCGCGCCTGGCCGAACAGACCGCCATTCCGCTGGCGGCTGGTGAGCGGATGTTCTCGCGCACCGAGTTCAAGAGCGTGTTCGCTGCAGGTGGCCTGTCGATCGTGCAACCGGATCTTTCGCATGCCGGCGGCATCACCGAATGCATGAAGATCGCTGCGATTGCCGAAGCCCACGACGTGGCGCTGGCGCCGCATTGCCCGCTCGGCCCGGTGGCGCTGGCGGCCTGCCTGCACGTGGACTTCGCCAGCTGGAACGCGGTACTGCAGGAGCAGAGCATCGGCATCCATTACAACGCCGATGGCGAGCTGCTGGACTACGTCAGGAACAAGGACGCCTTCACCCTGCACAACGGTTCGATGCTGCCCTTCACCCAGCCGGGGCTGGGCGTGGAGATCGACGAGGAGGTGGTGGTCGAACGCGCGCGCCGTGCCGGTGATTGGCGCAATCCTTTGTGGCGGCACGAAGACGGGAGCGTGGCCGAATGGTGAGCATGAGCGGGGACGGTATCCTGCCGACGGCCGCATTGGCGTTTGACAGCCGTTGCACGCTGGGCGAAAGCATCACCTGGTGTGCGCGCGAGCGCGTGCTGTGGTGGACCGACATCAACGGCCGACGGATCTGGCGCGGCAACCCGGATACCGGCAGCGCGCAGTGGTGGAGCACGCCGGGACGGGTGGGATCGCTGGCGCTGTGCGAATCGGGTCGGTTGCTGCTGGGCATGGAAAAAGCGCTGTATTTCGCCGACCCCTCGCGCGAGGAACCCGGCGCAGGGTTGAACTGCGAGCAGGTGTGCGAGGTGCCGATGGACGGCGCCGCGCTGCGCATCAATGACGGTCGCCTGGACCGGAACGGCAACTTCGTGTTCGGCTGCATCAACGAAGATCCAGCGCGTGCGCGCACCGCGCGGTTCCATCAGTACTCCATTGCGCAGGGGCTGCGCGCGCTGGCGCTTGAACCGGTGGCGATCGCCAACGGCATCTGTTTCGATCCTGATGGCCAGGGCCTGTACTACTGCGATTCGCTGCAGGGAAGGATCATGCACGCCGGCTACGACGCCGCCACGGCGACGGTCAGCGATCCGCGAGTGTTCGCGGTGATCGATGGCGGAGCCGAGCCGGATGGGGCCGTCGTGGATGCCGACGGGCGGGTGTGGGGCGCGCAGTGGGGAGCGGGCAGGGTGGTGCGCTACTCCGCCGCTGGCGAGGTCGATCGGATCCTGCCGGTGCCGGCCCTGCAACCTACCTGCGTGGCGTTTGCCGGCGATGGTCTCGGCACCTTGTATGTCACCTCGGCCCGCGATGGGCTGGATGTGGCGATGCTGCAGGACCAGCCGACCAGCGGCGGGGTCTTCCGGGTTTCGCTCGAGGGTGCGCGTGGCCTGCCCGACCTGCGGTTCACGGACGCATGATCGCCATCGACTGGGGCAGCTCCAGCCTGCGCGCGTTCCGCCTGGACCGTGACGGACACCGCGTGGACAGCCGGCGCTCCGACCAGGGGCTGTTGAACGCCGATGGCCGTTTTGCCGAGGTGCTGGAGACGCTGATCGACGGCTGGGACGATGCGCTGGTGGTGATGGCGGGCATGATCGGCAGCCGCCAGGGCTGGATGGAAGTGCCGTACGTGCAGGCGCCCGCAGGGGTGCAGGAGATCGCAGCGGGCATGCGCAGGCTGCAATCGGCGGCCGTCCAGCGCGAACTCTGGCTGGTACCTGGACTGAGCTGCATGGACGTGCACGGAACACCGGATGTGATGCGCGGCGAGGAAACCCAGTTGTGTGCACTGCTGCCAGTGCTGGGGCCGGGCCGGCACGTCGTGCTGCTGCCGGGTACGCATAGCAAGCATGCACGCGTGGTGGACGGACGCATCGAACGGTTCAGCACCTTCATGACCGGCGAGCTGTTCGCGGTGCTGCGCCAGCACAGCCTGCTGGGCCGGATGATGGTCGATGCGCCGCTGGATGCGGCGGCCTTTGCCGAGGGCGTGGCGATGGCCGCGCGCGACGGCAGCCTGCTGCATCAGCTGTTCGGCGTGCGCACCCGCGCGCTGTTCGACCAGTTGCTGCCGGCGCAGCTGGCCAGCTACCTGTCCGGCCTGCTCATAGGCACTGAACTGCAGGACCTCGATGCGCACAGCGCACCGGTGCACGTGATCGCGGCAGAGGGCCTGGCCGACGCCTACCTGTCCGCGTTGGCGCTGGTGGGCCGGACGGCGACGCGGCATGCCGAAGATACCGTGGCCCGCGGCCTGTACCTGCTCGCGCGGGCGCGTGAGCTGCCGATATAAGCGCAGGCGCAAGGCAAGGGGTTACTTGTTTCATCTCCGAACGCCGGTGGCACGCCACCGCACTCGTCTCAAGGAAGCAGGACATGCAACTTTCGGTGCTCGATACCTCCATCGTACTGGTCTACCTGGCCGGCGTATTCGTGTTGGCGCAGTGGGTTTCGCGTGAGAAAGCCGGCCACGCCAAGGACGCCAAGGACTACTTCCTGGCCAGCAAGTCGCTGCCGTGGTGGGCGGTCGGCGCCTCGCTGATTGCCGCCAACATCTCCGCCGAACAGATCATCGGCATGTCCGGTTCGGGCTATGCGATCGGGCTGGCGATCGCCTCCTACGAGTGGATGGCCGCGCTGACCCTGCTGATCGTCGGCAAGTGGTTCCTGCCGGTGTTCCTGCGCAATGGCATCTACACCATGCCGCAGTTCCTGGAGCAGCGTTACGGCAGCCGCATCCGCACGCTGATGGCGGTGTTCTGGCTGGGCCTGTATGTGTTCGTCAACGTCACCTCCATCCTGTGGCTGGGCGCAATCGCGGTCAGCCAGGTCACCGGCATGGACCAGATGCTGGCGGTGGTGCTGATCGGCGTGTTCGCGCTGCTGTACCAGTTGTACGGCGGCCTGAAAGCGGTGGCGCTGACCGACATCGTGCAGGTGTCACTGCTGGTGCTGGGCGGGCTGCTGGTGACCGGTCTGACGCTCAGCCAGCTGGGCGAGGGCGCCGGCATCGTGGCCGGCGTGCAGCGTCTGTGGGAGGCGCATCCGGGCCACTTCGAAATGATCCTCAGCAAGGACAACCCGTTCTACAAGGACCTGCCGGGCATCAGCGTGCTGGTGGGTGGGCTGTGGATCATGAACCTCAGTTACTGGGGCTTCAACCAGTACATCATCCAGCGCGCGCTGGCGGCCAAGGACATCGGCGAGGCGCAGAAGGGCGTGCTGTTCGCTGCCTTCCTGAAGCTGCTGATGCCGGTCATCGTGGTGGTGCCGGGCATCGCTGCGGTGATGCTGGCACCGGGCCTGGACGCACCGGACCAGGCCTATCCGACCATGATGCGGCTGCTGCCCACCGGCATCCTCGGCCTGGTATTCGCCGCGCTGGTGGCGGCGATCGTGGCGTCGCTCGCCTCGAAGATCAATTCCGTGGCGACCATCTTCACCCTGGATTTCTACGCCCAGCGCAAAGGACCGCATGACGAGGCCACGCTGGTGCGCGTGGGCCGCATCGCCGCGGCGGTGACGGTGGTGCTGGGCATCCTGGCCGCCAAGCCGCTGCTGGGCAGCTTCGACCAGGCGTTCCAGTACATCCAGGAATACACCGGCTTCTTCACTCCCGGCATCGTGGTGATCTTCCTGCTGGGCCTGTTCTGGAAGCGCGCCAACGAAGCCGGTGCACTGGCCGCGGCGGTGGGTTCGTTCGTGCTGTCGGTGGTGCTGAAGCTGGCCTGGCCGTCCTTGCCGTTCATTGATCGGGTCGGCCTGGTGTTCCTGCTGGCGCTGCTGCTGGCGGTGGGTGTGTCCCTTGCCACGCCCGCCGCGCCGGCCAGGGACGTGGTGCGCACCGATGACGTGGTGTATGCAACACGCCCGTCCTTCAACGTGGGGGCCATTGCGGTCGTCGCGATCCTGATCGCCCTGTACACCCTGTTCTGGTGAGGAGAGAAAGCATGACCCGCACGACCCTGCTTGCCGTCGCATTGGCGTTGGTTCCGTTGTCCGGCATGGCCGCCGAGTCCCGCCAGGACCTGCAGCCCAGCGCACGCTTCAGCGTGTACGGACATGGCGCCGCGGCCACGCCGCCGATGGGCTGGAACCCATGGAATGCGTTCCGTACCGAAGTCACCCAGGACAAGATCCTGTCGGTGGCCGAAACCATCAAGCGCAACGGCATGCAGCAGGCCGGCTACCGTTACATCAACATCGACGATGGCTGGTGGCTGCAGCGTCGCGCCGACGGCGGCATCCAGATCCGCACGAGCATGTTCCCGATGGCGGCCAGCCGCAGCGGGCCGCCCAGCCTGCGGCCGTGGACCGACCACCTGCATGCGATGGGCTTCAAGGCCGGGCTGTACACCGACGTGGGGCGCAACGCGTGCTCGCAGGCGCACGACGCGCACAGCCCCAACCTGCCGGTGGGCACGACCGCGCAGCGCGAGATCGGCCTGGAAGGCTTCGAGGCCAGCGACCTGGCCACGATGTTCGGGGAATGGGGGTTCGACTACATCAAGGTCGACGCCTGCGGGCTGGCCGATTTCGGGCAGGGCAGCAAGGCGCTGGCGAGCGCGACCTACCGCGAAGGGCGTCCGTTGATCGTGCGTGCCGACGCCCAGGCCACCGACGCGGACAAGGTCGAAGGTGCGTACGCGCGGGTCGGCAGGCTGCTGGCACAGCTCAATCCGGACAACGACTTCGTGCTGTCGATCTGTCCATGGGGCGAAGCCGGCGTGGGCAACTGGGGCGGCCGCCACGGCAACCTGTGGCGCACCAGCGCGGACATCGAAATGACCTGGGAAAGCATGCTGCACAACTTCGACACCGCATCGCGCCGGGAACTGTATGCCGGTCCGGGGCGCTGGAATGATCCGGACATGCTGGCGGTGGGACTGGGTGAGTTCGGTGCCGACCACATGACCGAAGCACGCACGCACTTTTCGATGTGGGCCATCCTGGCGGCGCCGCTGCTGGTGGGCTTCGATGTGAACCATGCGACCCCCGCACAGGTGGCGCTGCTGTCCAATCCGGAGGTGATCGCGCTGAACCAGGATCCGGCCGGCAACCAGGGGCGCATCGTGGCCAGCGACGGGCCCGTGCAGGTGCTGGTCAAGCCGTTGTCCGCCCGCGGCGAACGCGGCGTGCTGCTGTTCAACCGGGGCGAGGCAACGGTGCAGGCACGGGTGAGCGCTGCGCAGATGCTGCTCAGCGACGCAGCGCCCCTGCATGCCCGCGACCTGTGGGAACAGCGCGACATCGCAGCCACCGGAGGCGGTCTGGGATTCACCCTGCCAGCCCACGGCGCGGTGCTGCTGAAGGTCAGCGGGACGCCGGATACCCGCGACGGCATTTCACTGGGCGAGATCACCGGCCGCATCCATGTGGCGGTGGATGGCCTGCCCGGTTACAGCGCCCGGCCGGCCGAGGTATCGGGCACGCCGCGGGTGGACCGCACGCCGCAGGGCGAGCCGCTGCGCATCGCCGGCACGTCCTACGCGCGGGGGATCGGCATCCACGCCAACTCCCGTCTTGAAGTGCTGGCAGCGCGCGATTTCAAGCGCTTCACTGCGCTGGCGGGCGTGGATGACAGTACCGCCGCCGCTTCGGCCAAGGTGGTGTTCAAGGTCTACGGAGACGGCAAGCCGTTGTTCACCAGCGCGCCGGTCGGGCGCGGCCAGGCACCGGTGCGGATCGCGGTCGGGCTGGACGGTGTGCAGGTGCTGGAACTGGTGGCCGAGGCGGCCAGCACGGCAGCAGGCGGCCCCGCTCCGGTGGTGGCCTGGGCCGGCGCGGGCCTGCAGTGACCGCAGGCCCGCCGGGGGCATGCGCAGGGCCGGTCTATACTGGCGGCATGCAACAACCACGCGCCCCCGACCAGGTCCGGACATGATGGCGACGTCCAGTCGTAGCCTGCATGGGCAGATCGTGCATGAGCTGGGCAAGCTGATCGTGGCTGGCCAGTACAAGCCCGGGGAAATACTGCCGCGCGAAGAACTGCTGGCGTTGCAGCTGCAGGTCAGCCGCACCGCGCTGCGCGAATCACTGCGTGTGCTGGGGTCCAAGGGGCTGATCGAAACCCGCCAGAAGATCGGCACGCGGGTGCGGGAGTCCAAACACTGGAACCTGCTGGATCCGGACGTACTGTCCTGGCACGGCGCGGCGTTGCCCACGCTTGCGTTCGTCGAGCAACTGGCGGAGATGCGCGAACTGATCGAGCCGCCGGCAGCCGCGCTGGCCGCGCAGCGGCGTACCGATGCCCAGTTGGCGCGTATCGGCCAGGCGTACGCCGCGATGGCGGCGTCCGAAGACATGGAGGCCTGGGCGGCAGCAGATCTGCGCTTCCACCATGCCGTGCTGGACGCGACCGGCAATGCACTGCTGCGCCCGCTGTTCAGCGTGATCGAAACCGCGCTGGGGAGTTACCTGCTGCTGTCCGCGCGCAAGGCCGATGCGGACTTCAAGTATTCGCTGCCACGACATGCGCGCGTGCATGAAGCCATCGCCGCGCAGCAGCCCGAACAGGCCCGGCAGGCGATGCTGGAGATGATTGCCGATTCCCGCAGCAACCTGCGCAGCGAGGCGCCCGCACCGCGATGAGCACGATACCGCCCGAGGTGACCCTGGACGCGATCCATACCGGACGCGCGGTGCCGTACACGCGGCCCGGAAGCTGCAGTGCGATCGCCAAATCGCCGGTCATCCAGGCCGTGCGCATTCATGCCGAAGGCATCGAAGGCGATGAACAGGGCGATCGCCGCGTGCACGGGGGGCCGGAAAAAGCCATCCATCATTATCCCTTCGACCACTATCCCTTCTGGCGCGAAGGACATCCGCATCCGCTGCTGGCGGGGAGTGGGGCCTTCGGCGAAAACTTTTCCAGCACCGGCTGGACCGAAGATACGATCCACCTGGCCGACGTGATCCGGGTCGGCACGGCCACCCTGCAGGTATCACAGGGCCGCCAGCCCTGCTGGAAGCTCAACGACCGCTTCGGGCTGCCGGACGTGGCACGCAGCATGCAGTCCAGCGGTCGCACCGGCTGGTACTACCGTGTGCTGGAAGGCGGGCAGGTGGCTCCGGGCGATGCGATGACGGTGGTGGAGCGGGTGTGCCCGGACTGGCCGTTGCGCCGGCTGGGCCATGTGCTGTTCGACCGGACGCTGGAGCGCAGCGTGCTGGAGGAAGCCAGCCGATTGCCGCTGACCGAATCGTGGAAGAAGCTGCTGTCCAACCGGCTGCAGCGCAACGAAGTGGAATCCTGGCAGTCTCGGTTGCAGGGACCGGATAACCCGTAGCGGCGAAGGCAGCGACAGGAGGCGCTGCCAACGTCGCTCGCGACGGCCCGGAGAGTGACGGTCAGGACGACCGGCATCGCCATGCCCGGCGGCCTGCATCAGGCATCGCGGTGGAGGGGCGCGTCGAACAAGGCATTCAACGTGGCGCCCGGTGTTGCGCCCTGCAGTCCGGCGAAGCTTCCCTGTTCCTGCAGCAACTGCGTGGCCTGCATGAAACCGCCCCAGGCCGCGCGTGCCAGTGCGCCGCCCAGGCTGACCCGCCGCACGCCCATCGCCGCGATGTCCTGCAGGGTGAACGCGCTGGGTCCACCGACCAGCAGGTTCACCGGCTTGGGTGCCACGGCGGCCACCACCGCCTCGATGTGCGTACGCTGCACGATGCCCGGTGCATACAGGCAGTCCGCGCCCGCATCGGCATAGGCGCGCAGGCGCATCAGGGTGTCGTCGATGTCGGGTTGGCCGACGAAGAAATTCTCGGCACGACCGATCAGCATCACGTCTGCACCCGAACGGTCGATCGCCGCGCGCGCGGCACGCAGCCGGTCCAATGCTTCATCCAGGGGCCGCAGCGGCTGGAACGCATTCGGCCCGGCATCTTCGATGGACAGCCCGGCCACGCCGGTGTCGATCGCGCGCAGGACGGCACGTTCGACATCGGCCGGGGTCGCGCCGAAGCCATCACCGAAATCCGCGTTCAGCGGCAGCGAAGTGGCATCGACCATGTCGCGCAGGTGCGCCAGTACCTGCTCCAGGTCCTCACCGCCATCGGCCTTGCCCTGGCTCCAGGCGTGGCCGGAACTGGTCGAGGCCAGGGCCTTGAAGCCTGCGCTCTGCAGGTAACGCGCGCTGCCGACATCCCAGGGGTTGGGAAGTACGAAGCAGCCGTGCTGGTGCAGGGCGCGGAACTGTCGGCGGCGTTCGCCGATATCGGGCGTGGGCATGCGGGAAATCCCGGTGGGCGGTGGAGGGGGTGTCAGGCCTGCGGAGCAAGATAGTGCAGCGCCTCGCCTACCGGCGTGCTGCCCGCGGTCAGTTCGATGATCGCCCGCGCAATGGTGGGGCGCTCGACCAGGGCCACCAGGGTAGCGGCCACGTCGGCACGCGGCACCTCGCCGTAGGCGATGGCCGGGCCGGCCGTTACAAGCCCGGTGCCCTCGGCATCGGACAACGTGCCCGGCCGCAGGATCACCCACTCCAGCCCGGACCCGGCCAGGTACACATCGGCCTGCTTCTTGACCTCCATGTAGACCTCGAAGGTGTCCGATACCGAGGTGCCACGTCCGGCTTCCGGGAACGCAGAGACCAGCAGGAAGCGCTGCACGCCGGCACGCCGCGCCGCATCCACCGCGACCTGCAGTCCGCGCCCATCGATGGCACGCGTGGTCTCCACGCCGCCCTTGCCGCCGGCGCCGGCCGAAAACACCACGACGTCACTCCCGGCCAGCAGTTCCGCCAGGCCCACCGCATCCAACTGCTGCAGGTCCCCGGACACCGGCAGCGCGCCATCGGACCGCAGCGCATCAGCCTGTTCCGCCTTGCGATGCAGGGCCCGCACGCGGTGGCCGCGCTCCGCCAACTGCCGCACCAGGTGCCGCCCGACCTTGCCAGCCGCACCCACCACAAAGACCTGGCTCATACCGAGCACTCCAGACAGGAAAGGGACCCCACCATGCGCCACCCAACGTTGCCACCATGTAGCGGCCCACGCGCGCTCTTCTTTTTTTTCTCCCAACCGCGGCCGGCGCAGTGAACCTGTCATGGGCCGGGCGGGTGGGGTTGGCAGGACGCTGAGCCGCATGGGTGCGGCGATGCAGCCTACACGGACGTACTTGCGGCGTGTCCTGCCAACCCCACCCGCCCGGACCACCCCCAGCACCACCGCCAAACGCCGCCCGCGAGGAACCCCGCCGTTCGCAGCGGAACACTGCTTTCCGCACTGGAACCCCGGATACGAAATCAGTCACGATGGACGGCTATCGTCCCCACTGCTCCCCCTGGAACCCCCATCGTGCTGAGTGTCATCGCTTCCGTTCTCGCGCTGTACATCGTGCTGCGCCTGGTCTGGCCGCTGCGCCTGCCACTGCCCGTGCGTCTTGTCCTGGCCGTGCTGGTATTCGCCATGGCCCTGCATCACCGCATCGTGGCCCAGTTCGCCGGCACCATGGCCTCGCCTGAAATCCCGAAAATGGCCATCGCCGTGCTCGCCACGGGCTTTACCTCCCTGCTGCTGGGGGCGCTGTTCCTGCTGCTGCTGGATGCCGCCCTGCTGCTTGCACGCCTGCTGCGCTCGGCCAGAGCAACCGCGGCGTTGCGCGCGCGCTGGCTGCGGCCCACGGCTGGAATCACTGCGCTGGCGCTGGGCATCTTCGGGGTCAGCCAGGGCATGGCCGTACCCAAGCCGCGCAGCATCGACGTGGAGATCGCCGGCCTGCCGCCCGCGTTCGATGGCTACCGCATGCTGCAGCTGACCGATATCCATGCCAGCCGCCTGCTGACCGGCGACTGGGTGCTCAAGGTCGTGGCCGAAAGCAACGCGCTGAAGCCGGACCTGGTGGTGATCACCGGTGACCTGATCGATGGCACGGTCACTGCCCGTGCGGATGATTTCCGCCCGCTGGGTGGCCTGCAGGCACCGGACGGGGTGATCGCCATCACCGGCAACCACGAGTATTACGCCCAGTACACGCAATGGATGCAGGCCTTCCGCGGACTGGGCATGCAGGTGCTGGAAAACACCCATACCGAAGTGCGTCGTGGCGATGCGGCGTTGACCATCGCCGGGGTTACCGATCCGGTGGCGGCGCGCTATGACCTGCCGCAGCCGGACCTGGCAGCCGCGCTGCAGGGGGCCGATCCGCAGGCGCCGGTGATCCTGCTCGACCATCGCCCGCGCGAAGCACAGGCCAATGCGGCGCGTGGGGTGAAGCTGCAGTTGTCCGGCCACACCCACGGCGGCCACATCGTCGGCATGGACCAGCTGGTGAAGCGGGCCAACGGCGGTTATGTATCCGGCCGCTACCAGGTGGGCAACATGACCCTGTACGTGAGCAACGGCGCGGGCCTGTGGCCGGGCTTTGCCGCGCGCATCGGCGTGCCTTCGGAGATCACCCTGATCACCCTGAAGGCGGCGCCGACAGCGCGGGAATGATCTCCGCGCCGATCTGTTCGATGACCTCTTCGGCGGGCCGCCCGCCACTGAGGTTGAACATCACGTGGTCCACGCCGAGAGCATGCATGCGCTGCAGGTAGTCCCGAACGGCAGCGCTGCCGCCACGCAGGCCCAGCTCCAGCGGCATGGCCGGCGCTGCAGGATCTTCCAGCAGCTGCAGCTGCGCGGACTGCACGAAGGGCTTGGTTGCACTGCCGAGCTTCTGCCGCAGGGCGTGCTGCCACAGTCCGATCCGGCCTTCCTGCGTGGCTTCTTCGCGATGGTAGGTGGCCCAGCCATCGGCATGTTCGGCGATCCACTGCAGGGACTGCCGGGCCGATCCCACGACCAGCATCGGGATCCGTGCGGCAGGCGCGGGCAGTACCGGATAGCCGACCTGCTGCAGCATCAGCGCACGCTCCTGTGCATCCGGCGACAGCGCCGCGCGCAGCAACGGCCAGCGCTCGCGGAACACCTGCGCGCGCTGCTCAAGCACGGCACCGAAGGCGGCGAACTCTTCGGGCTGGTCGCCCGATCCCAGCCCCAGCACGAAGCGCCCATTCGAGACGCGTTCCAGGCTCAGGGCGGCCTTGGCGATGTGCAGCGGGTGGCGCAGTGGCAGCACCGCCGCGGCCAGTCCGATGGCGATGCGCGAGGTGGCGGCGGCGAGCAGGGTGAGCCAGACGAAGGGATCATCGACGGCGCTGGCCTGCGGCGCGGCCGTGTCCGCAGGTGACCGCTGCGGCACCATCAACGGGACATCGCGCGCCCACAGTGCGGCGAAACCCTGTGCTTCGGCCAGGCGTGCCAGCGCGGTCGCCCGGGGGGCGTCGGGTTGGGCGCCGGCGTCGCTGCCGACGGGCGTCATGAGCCCGAGCGTCACGCCTCCACGAATGAAAAGGGTGTCGTAAGCGGCATTGTATCGGGGCACGGGCATGCGTCCTTCCGGCAAGTCCTGCAGCCTAGCCGCAATGCCGTGCAGCAGGCGCCACGCCCGTTGGAATGCTGCAGCCCAGTGGCGTACACGGTCTATTCTTCACCTGCGCTGCGCTAGGGTGGCCGCTTCTGGAGCGGAGGCGGGCGGATGCAGGATCGGGCAGGAAGCGCGGTTGGTACGATGCATCGTCGCTCCATGTGGGTGGCGGCGTTGTCCACCGTCGTGGAGTGGTACGACTTCACGCTCTACCTGTATTTCGCCACCGTGCTGTCACGGGTGTTTTTCGGCGGCGGCGAGACCGCCCTGCTGGCCACCCTCGCCGGGTTCGCGGTGTCCTATCTGATGCGTCCCTTGGGTGCGCTGTGTTTCGGCCATCTCGGCGACCGCCTGGGGCGGCGCTGGATGCTGCTGGCCTCGATGGCGTTGATGGCGGCGGCGATGCTGGCCACGGCCTTGTTGCCCACCTATGCGCAGATCGGTGCCAGTGCCGGCGTGCTGCTGCTGGCATTGCGCTGCGTGATGGCGTTTTCGGTCGGTGGCGAATACACCGGGGTGGTGGCCTACCTGCTGGAAAGCGCGCCGCCACGACGACGCGGGCTGGTGACCTCGTTGGCCTCGGCAGCCAGTGAAGTGGGCGCGCTGCTGGCGGTGGCGCTGTCCGCGCTGACCGTGGCGCTGCTGCCGGCCCCTGCGTTGGATACATGGGGCTGGCGTATCCCGTTCTTCGTCGGCGCCGGCCTGGCGCTGCTCATCCTGCTGGCACGTTCGGGCATGCACGAATCGCCCGAATTCGAGCGCCAGCAGCGCGAGGGCAGCGTGCCCAGTGCGCCCATACGGCAGATCCTGCGCAACCATCCCGGCGCGGTCGCACGCACCTTCGCGATCTCCGCACTCGGTTCGATCACCTATTACGTAGGCATCACCTACGTGCCGGCCTTCCTGCACGCCAATGGCCGCGGGGAGGGCGAAGCGTTGTGGCTGTCGACCATCGCCGCGGTGGCGGTGATCCTGGCCACGCCGCTGTTCGGGCTGCTGTCGGACCGGTTCGGTCGGCGGCCCCTGCTGCTGGGGCTGACCCTGCTGTCGGCACTGCTGCCGCTGTCGATGTTCGGGTGGATGGCGCAGGCATCGACGATGGGCGTGATTGGTGCTGCGGTGGTGCTGGCCTGCGTGGCCGGCGGCATCAGTGCGGTGGCGGCTTCGGCCACGGCCGAACAGTTCCCCGGCGAAGGCCGGCTGAGCGGGCTGGCGCTGGGGGTGACCATGGCCACGGCGGTATTCGGCGGTGCCACGCCGTGGTTGGCCCAATGGTGGGTCGAGCGCAGCGGGTGGAATGCCGCGCCCGGGGCGATGATCGCCATCGTCGCCGTGCTGGTGCTGCCGGTGCTGTGGCGCCTGCCGGAAACCCGCCCGCTCCGGTAGCGCCGCGGCCGGCCGTGACGACCAACGGTCGTCACCCACCCGCAGGGGACGGCCAGCGGTCGTCACCCACCAGCAGAGGACGGCCAGCGGCCGTCCCTGCGGTTACAGCGTCCCTTCCGTTACAGCGACAGGGTCTTTTCGATGTCGGCCAGCACGGCGCTGGCATCCACGCCGATCGCGATCGACTGCATTGCCTGGCCGTCCCACACGCTGGGGCCGAAGGCCATGCCGGCCGGCTTGGGGATGGTCATCCCGCGTGCCACGCCATCGGTGGCCACGCGCACGCTGGCATGCTCGAACTCGAACAGTTCCGGACGGGTCAGCGCGATGCAGGCGCAGCAGTCGTGCACCACCATGCCCTTGTGGCCGGCCTGCAGGTAGAAGTCCACGTAGTCCTGCGACAGCGCACGCACCAGGTCGGCATCGGCGCCGCCGGCGTGGGCCAGTGCATCCAGGCCGTGGCGATCCATCTCCACCTGGGTGGTGACATCCAGGCCGATGGCGATCACCGGCCAGCTGGCGGTGAACACGATGTCGGCGGCTTCGGCGTCGCCCCAGATGTTGGCCTCGGCGGCCGGGGTGATGTTGCCATTGACATGGAACGCGCCGCCCATGATCACTACCCCACGTACCAGCGAGGCGATATCCGGTGCTTCGCGCAGGGCCAGTGCCAGGTTGGTCATGCGGCCCACCGCGACCAGGGTGACCTGGCCCGGCTGCGCACGGACCAGGTCGATGATCAGCTGGTGTGCGCTGCGCGGATCGGCGGCCACGTCCAGCTGTGCCGGCACCGGGTGGTTGCCCAGGCCGTTGTCACCGTGGATGTGCACCGGCCAGGCTTCGGGCTGTGCATCGGGCTGCAGCGGGCCGGCGGCGCCGCGCGCCACGGGTGCGTCCAGGCCCCAGGCCTGCTTCAGGAACAGCGCGTTGTGGGTGGTCGATTCGACGGCGGCATTGCCGAACACGGTGGTGACGGCCAGCAGGTTCACCTGCGGGTGCTTGTGCAGGTACAGCAGCGCCAGGGCGTCGTCGACGCCCGGGTCGGTATCGAAAATTACGTTGTGCATCATGTTGTTGTTCTTCTTCTGTCCGTGGTGGTGCGGGGCGCGCCCAGCGGGGCTGCCCGTAGCGTAGTGTCTCAAGTGTCCGGACATGATGACAGGCGCGCCCGGCGGGCGCAGCGGCAGGGCGCTGACGACCAGCGGTCGTCACTATCGGGGCAGGGTCGGCGGTCGGTAGCGCCGAGCCATGCTCGGCGAGCGCAGCGGCGAAGCGCGTGACGACCAGCGGTCGTCACTACCGGGGCAGAGGGTCGTGCCTTGCCCTCAGTACTTCCAGCGCAGGCTGAAGGCGACGAAGCGCGGTTCGCCGTAGTTGTTGTAGTCCAGGTTGGCCCAGTAGGTCTTGTCCAGCGCGTTGCGCACGCTCAGCGTGGCCGTCCAGCTGTCGCTGATGCGGTAGTTGGCGTTGAACTGCACCAGCGAATACGCCGGCTGGTTGACCGTCACCGTGCCACCGGGCGGGTAGGGCACGTTGAAGCCCTGCACCTTGCTCTGCCACTGCACGCCACCGCCCAGGGTCAGCCGCTCCCAGGCACCGCGCAGGCGCACGCTGGTGTTCAGCTGCAGGAAGTCTTCGGGCAGGTTCGCGTACAGCAGGTCGGTGGCCGCGCGGGTCACCTTGACGTGGGTGAAGCCGGCATTGACCGTCCAGCCCGGCAGGATCTCGCCATTGAGGTCCATTTCCCAACCGCGCGCCTTGGTGCCGTTGATGCCGATATAGGCCGAACTGCCGTCGCTCAGCGAACCGTCCGGCACGCTGGCATCGCGCACGGCGTAGTTGTCCTGCTTCGCCTCGAACACGGCTGCATTGGCAGTGAAGCGGCCGTCCAGCCACTGCGACTTGATGCCTGCCTCGACATTGGACCCTTCCACCGGCGCCAGCAGGTTTTCGTTGCGGTCCTTGAAGTTCTGCGGGTTGAAGATCTCGGTGTAGCTGGCGTACCCGGAAACGTTCGGGGTGATGTCATACACCAGGCCCACGTACGGGGTGACCTCGTCATCCACCTTGTAGGCGCCGCTGGTGGCGATATAGGTGTTGGCGGTGTTGTAGGCGCGGGTGCGGGTTTCCCACGAACTCAGGCGCGCGCCGGCGATCAGCGAAAGCGGCTCGGCCAGGCGCAGGCGGGTGGAGGCATACACGCCGCGCTGGGTGGTGCGCGCATCGCGGTGGGCGCCGGTGCGGTTGACCACCAGTTCCGGCGCATCGCCATTCCAGGCGTGGATGTCCGGGATGTCGTAGCGCCAGCTGGCGGTGGGCGTCATCGTCCAGGCGGTGGACTGCAGGTCGGAGAAGCTGCCGCCGAACACCACGTCGTGCTCGCGGCCGAACAGGCCGAAGGTGCCCGACAGGTAGACGTCCACGCCCTTGCGGGTGTCATCGGTCTCGCCGGCCGCACCCAGCAGGTAGATGCCTGCGCCGGTGGTCGCATCCGGATAACCGCTGCCGTACACGCGCACGTTCTGCACGTTGCCGCGGGTGTAGGCAGTGTTGACCTTCAGCAGCCAGTTCTCGCCGAAGCGCTGTTCCAGGTTGGCGAACGCGGTGCTGGTCTGGCGCTGCCACTTGGCCCAGTCCGGGGCCAGGTTTGTGCTGCGCGGCAGGTGCGCGAAGCTGCCGTCGCTGTTGAAGAACGGCACCGTGCCCCAGGTGGTGGCGGTGGGGTTGTTGTCTTGGGTCTGGAAGCCGACGGTGACGGTGGTGGAGTCGGTCAGGTCGCCTTCCAGTACCGCCATGCCGGACATCTTGTCCTCGCTGTAGCGGTCGTAGTAGTAGTCCTTGTCCTGCCAGGCAGCGACCACGCGGCTGCGGAAACGGCCATCGGCGGTCAGCGGTGCGTTGACGTCGGCCTGCATGCGGCGGAAGTCCCAGCTGCCGGCACTGACCGCGAAGGAGGCATCGAAGTCCTTGCCCGGGCGCTTGCGCAGCAGGTTGACCGTGGCCGACGGCACGCCGGCGCCGCTGAGCAGGCCGTTGGCACCGCGGATCACTTCGATGCGGTCATAGAAAGCGGTGTCGTATTCCTGGTTGGTCGAACCGCTGTAGGTCGGCAGGCCGTCCACCTGGAAATCGGTGATGGCAAAGCCGCGCGCGTAGTACAGCGGGCGCTGCGTATCGTAGAAGGAGACGTTGACGCCGGTGACGTTGCGCATCACATCGTTGATGCTGAACAGCGATTCGTCCTGCAGGCGCTCCAGGCCGATCACGGTGCTGGACTGCGGCGTCTCCTGCAGGGTGATGGGCAGGCGCGTGGTGCTGGACGGGACGGCGCGGCTGCCGCGCACGTTGACCTCGTCGAGGGTCTTGGCGTCGGCGGCAGCGCTGGCATCGGCGAGGGTATCGGCCAGGGCGGGCGCGGTGGACAGCGCGGCCAGCAGGGCGACGGCCAACGGGGCGTGGCGGAACGAAACAATGGCGGTCATGACGGGTTCGCTGGAAGGGCCTGGAAGGCGGGCAGGGCAAGGCCGGCGGGGATGCCGCCAGCGGATGGATCAGGGTGCGCAAATGTAAATGATTATCGAAAACTTTACAATTCGCATCTGTTGGCCCTGGCGGCCAGATACAGAAACGGCCACCCGAAGGTGGCCGTTGGTGTGGTGCCGGAAGCGCGGGGCAGGCTTACAGTGCCTGCAGTTCCTCGTTCTTGTTGCGCTTTTCCTGCGGCGGCAGCGGCGCTTCGGCCGGGCGCGCCACGGTCGCCGGAATGGCGGCCGGCGGGGCCACCTCGGCCGGCACGTCCAGGAACGGCAGCTTCAGCGTCTGGCTGGTCAGCGTGCGGATCTCGTTGGTCAGCGCCGGGCTCTCGTTGAGCTTGCGGCCGTAGGACGGCACGATCTCGCGCAGGCGCGCTTCCCAGCCGGCCTTCATCTCTTCCGGGAAGGCCTTGGCCATCAGGTCGAGCATGATCGGCGGGGAGGTCGAGGCACCCGGGGACGCACCCAGCAGGGCGGCCAGGGTGTGGTCCTTGTCGGTCACGATCTCGGTACCGAACTGCAGCAGCGGCCCCTTCTGCGGATCATTCTTGATGATCTGCACGCGCTGGCCTGCGGTGACCAGCGTCCAGTCTTCGCGCTTGGCGTTGGGGTAGTACTTGACCAGTTCCGCCTGGCGGTCGTCGTCGTTCAACTGGGCCTGGCTCATCAGGTACTTCACCAGGTCCAGGTTGTCCGCACCCACGTTCAACATCGGCGCCACGTTGTTGTGGGTCACCGACGAATACAGGTCGAACCACGAACCGTGCTTGAGGAACTTGGTGCTGTACAACGCGAACGGTCCGAACAGCACCACCGGCTTGCCATCCAGCTTGCGCGAATCCAGGTGCGGCACCGACATCGGCGGCGAACCGGTTTCGGCCATGCCGTAGGCCTTTACGCTGTGGCGCGAGGCGACGTCGGCGCCCTTGAAGGCGAGGAACTGGCCGCCGACCGGGAAGCCGCCGTAGTTCTTCGATTCCGGGATGCCCGACAGCTGCAGCAGCTTCAGTGCGGCACCACCGGCACCGATGAAGACGAAGCGCGCGTGGGTGGTGCTCTCGTTGCCGGACTTGAGGTCCTTGACGGTCACGTTCCAGGTTTTGTCGTCGTTCTGGCGCAGCGCGCTCACTTCATGGCCCAGGTGCAGGCCGAAGTTCGGGCTGCGCTTGAGGCCATCGGTCAGCTGGCGGGTGATGACGCCGAAGTTCACGTCGGTGCCGAGCGGCATCCAGGTCGCGGCGACCTTCTGGGCCGGGTCGCGGCCTTCCATCAACAGCGGTGCCCACGCCTTGATCTGCGCGGGATCTTCGGAGTACTGCATGCCGTAGAACAGCGGGTTCTTGACCAGCGCCTGCTGGCGCTTGCGCAGGAAGTTGATGTTCTCATCGCCCCACACGAAGCTCATGTGCGGGGTGGGGTTGATGAAGTCGCTCGGCTGGCTCAGGCGGCCTTCGCGCACCTGGTGCGACCAGAACTGGCGCGAGATCTCGAACTGCTCGGCGATGCCGACCGCGCGCTTGGTTTCGATGCTGCCATCGGGAAGCTCGGGGGTGTAGTTCAGTTCGGCGAACGCGGAGTGGCCGGTGCCGGCGTTGTTCCAGCCATCCGAGCTTTCTTCGGCCACGCCATCGCGGCGTTCGTAGATCTGGATGTTCCAGTCCGGCTGCAGTTCCTGCAGGTACGTCGCCAGGGTGACGCTCATGATGCCAGCGCCCACCAGGACCACATCAACGGGTTTTTCGTTGCTTGCCGCCGGCACCGAGCGCGTGGTGAGCGGCCAGTACAGGAACAGTACCGACGCCACCAACAGCAGCACGAGCAGGGCGACTAAAGCCTTGCCAAATTTCTTCATGGGAACGATTCGTTTGGGGAGGGAATCAGGATGCGTGCCGGACAGGTACGGCGCGTGAAAAACGCGTCAGGATAGAGCCGCCCACGGCAACCAGTGTCCGATTTTACCCCTTTCCGGTACGGATTTGGTGCGACGCAGCATCCTGCGGGACGTCGCGCGCGACCGGCCCGACCCGGCAAAGCCTCAGCGCTTGCGGCGGATCAGCGCGGTCGAAGCGCCCAGCACGGCGCGGGTCAGCAGGGCCATGGTCTGCACATCGCCCTTCCAGTGCTGCCAGTACAGCGGCACGTCCTCCCAGGCGCGCTGGCGCACGTAGACCAGCCGCCCGGCATCCAGGTGGCGCTTGACCAGCGGCAACGGGTTCATGGTCCAGCCCAGCCCGCCCAGGTTCGCCTGCACGAAGGCACGGGTGGACGGAATCCACCAGGTGGGGGCGGTGTTGGGGACCTCCACCCCGGCCATGCGGCGGGCGAAACGGGCCTGCATGTCGTCCTTGCGGTTGAACACCAGCACCGGGGCCTGGGCCAGCGCCTGCGCACTGACCCCCTTGCCGAAGTGGCGGTCGCGGAATTCCGGGGTGCAGGTGGCCGCGTAGCGGATGCTGCCCAGCGCGTGGATCTGGCAGCCCTGCACCGGCTCATCCAGTGTGGTCACCGCGCCCAGCACGGTGCCCTGGCGCAGCAGTTCCACGGTGTGGTCCTGGTCTTCCACGCGCAGGTCCAGGGTGGTGCCGGTGACTTGGGCGAACTGCTGGGCGGCCTGCGGGAACCAGGTCTCCAGGCTGTCATGGTTGACCGCCACCGGGATGCTGGCCTGCGGCAGGTCTTCGTCGGCCAGGCCCATGCGGTGCAGCGCATCGTGTTCCAGCAGCGCGGTCTGCTCGGCCAGCTGCACCAGCACCTGGCCTTCGGCGGTGGCGGTGGCCGGTGCGCCGCGCTTGACCAGCAGCCGGCCGACCCGGTCTTCCAGCGCCTTGACCCGCTGCGACACGGCCGACGCGGTGACGTTGAGCGCCTGCGCGGCGCGGTCGAAGCTGCCTTCGCGGATGACCGCGGCGAGGGCGCGGAGCTGGGCATGGTCGACGCGCATGGCGATTAAGTTCTGCTAAAGAGGCTTAAGTAAGTTTAGCTTTTCTTGGGATTGGTGCAACGCGACAATACGCCCCGTACCCGGTGCTGTCCGCCTTCGCGAGGCACCGCCCCCCTGCACGACAAGGTTGTCTCCCATGTTCTCGATCATTTCCGCCAGCACCGGCCTTGCGGCCTGGTTCAGTGGTGCCGCCACCGGCATCGGCCTGTTCGCCGTGGTCGGCGCGCAGAGCGCCTTCATCCTGCGCCAGGGCATCCTGCGCAAGCACATCGTGCCGGTCGTGGCGACCTGCGCGGCGATCGATGCGGTCTTCATCTTCGCCAGCGTGGCCGGCCTGCGTACCCTCATCCAGGCCGCGCCGTGGCTGACCAGCGCGGTGCTGTGGACCGGCGTGGCGTTCCTGGCCTGGTATGCCCTGAAGTCGGCACGGCGTGCGATCGCCGGCGGCGGCGGCATGGGCGAAGCCGAAAGCGATGACGGCAGCCGCCGCGCGGTGCTGATGGCCGCGGTCGGCTTTTCGCTGATCAACCCGCACTTCTGGCTGGACATGATGGTGATCGGCTCGATCGCCGAAAACTTCGGCAACGACCGCATGGCCTACGCGGCCGGCGTGGTCACCGCCAGTTGCATGTGGCTGACCGCACAGGGCCTGGGCGCGCGCCTGCTGGCGCCGCTGTTCAACAAGCCCGGCACCTGGCGGGTGCTGGACGGCACCATCGCGGTGATCCTGAGCATCCTCGCCCTGACCCTGGCGGTCCGTGGCGTGCACTGATTCCACTCTCTCCAAGGTGTGGTGTGCAGGGCGGCAGCGGAAACGGTGCCGCCCTTTTTTTTCAGGTTTTCCTGATTCCCAATCCGTTCACGTCCTGTTTACAATCGCCCGGTCGCGGACATGGTGTCCGCAAGGGGCGGGATAAGGATGCGCAAGACGATACTGGCGGCGATGATGGCCGCGATGGCCCTGCCGCTGATGGCAACGGCCGCCGACGTGGACCTGGACACGTTCCTCAAGCGCGACAGCTTCACCGATCTCAAGCTGTCGCCGAATGGCGAGTACTACGCAGCGACCATTCCGCTGGAGAAGTCCACCGCCGTCGCGATCCTGCGCGTGGCCGACGGCCAGATCGTGGGTCGCTTCGTGCCGCCGGAAAACAACGACGCGCGGCGTTTCGACTGGGTCAGCGATGACCGCGTGCTGATCGAACTGGGACAGAAATTCGGTTCGCTCGACGAGCCACAGCCCACCGGCGAGCTGTACTCGCTGCGCGCCAACACCACCAGCGGCGAGTTGCTGGTCGGCTACCGGGTGACCGGCGGCAACACCGGCACGCGCATTTCCGGCAAGAAAGCCGAAGCCGTCGCCGCGTTCCTGAGCGATGACCTGCCCGGCGATGACAAGCACGTGCTGATCGCGGTGTCCTCGTTCAACGGCGACCCGTACACGCGGCTGGAGCGGATGGACGTGACCAGTGGGCGCCGCATCCCGGTGACCCGCTCGCCGGTGCAGCGCGCCTCCTTCACCACCGATGGGGAAGGCAACGCGCGTTTCGCGCTGGGCGCCGGTTCGGACAACGTCAACAAGCTGTTCTACCGCGATCGCAACAACGAGAACTGGAAGCTGGTCAACGACGAGGCGGTGTCCAAGCGGATCGAGCGTGCGATCGGTTTTTCCGCCGACGGCGCGCTGGCCTACCTCAACGTGGAACAGCCTTCGGGACCCAACAAGATCGTCAGCTGGAATCCGGCCAGCGGCGAGCGCAAGGACGTGCTGCGCGATCCGATGGTCGACCCGGCGCGGCTGATCCATCGCCCCGGCACGGCGGTGCCGGTGGGCGCGCTGTTCCTCGGCGATACGCCGCGCACCCGTTTCTTCGACGAGACCTCGGCCGACGCCAAGCTGTACCGCAGCCTGGAATCGGCATTCGGCGGGGACGCCGTTTTCATCACCTCCAGTACGCGCGACAGCAACAAGGTGCTGGTGGAGACGTTCTCCGGCCGCAATCCGGGTGATTTCTTCATCTATGACCAGAAAGCGAAGGCGGCCCAGCACGTGGTCAGCCGCAGCACCTGGATCGACCCGGCACAGACCGCGCCGGTGCGCGCGATCACCGTCAAGGCGCGTGACGGCCTGCCGCTGCATGGCTTCCTGACCACCCCGCACGGGCGTGAGGCGAAGAACCTGCCGATGGTGGTGCTGCCCCACGGTGGGCCGTTCGGCATCTTCGAAGACGGCACCTACGACACCCAGGCGCAGATGCTGGCCAGTGCCGGCTACGCCGTGCTGCAGATGAACTTCCGCGGCTCCGGCAACTACGGCCGTGCCTTCGAACAGGCCGGTGCCCAGCAGTGGGGCATGGCGATGCAGGACGACCTGACCGATGCCACCCGCTGGGCGATCAGCGAAGGCGTCGCCAACAAGACGAAAATCTGCGTGTACGGTGCCAGCTACGGCGCCTATGCGGCGCTGATGGGCGCGGCGAAGGAACCGGACCTGTACCGATGCGCCGCCGGCTACGTGGGCGTCTACGACCTGCCGATGATGCACAGCCGCGGCGACATCCAGCAGTGGATGTCCGGGGAAACCTACCTGCGCGAGTGGATCGGCCCGGCCGACAAGGTGCGCGACGTCTCGCCGGTCAACCTGGCCGCGCAGATCAAGGTGCCGGTGTTCCTGGCAGCCGGTCGCGAAGACCAGCGCGCGCCGGTGCAGCACACCGAACGCATGGAAGCGGCACTGAAGAAGGCCGGCGTGCCGGTGGAAAGCCTGTACTACCCGCGCGAAGGGCATGGCTTCTACGTCGATGCCAACCGCCGCGAGTACTACGGCAAGCTGCTGGCGTTCCTGTCGCAGAACCTGGGGGGCGACAAGGCCGCCGCGCCGAAGCCGGCGGCGCCGTGAAAAAGGGGACGGAGGAAATTAATCGAGATTAATTCCCTCCGTCCCCCTTTTTCCTACTTCACCCCGTGCATCATGCGCCGCAGCAGCGGGGCGGTGGCGAAGGCGAGCACGGCGCAGCCCAGGCCGATCCACATCAGCAGCCAGAACAGGTGGGCGTAGCTGGCCGAGGCGCTGACGATGTCCAGCGTTTCGCCTTCGGGTACTTCGATGGCGGCCAGCTTGCCGAACAACGCGGCCAGCGTTTCGGAGAACGCAGTGGCCAGGAACCAGGTGCCCATCATCAGGCTGACCACCCGCGGCACCGCGAGCTGGGTCACCGCCGACAGGCCCACCGGGGACAGGCACATTTCACCGCTGGCCAGCAGGAAATAGGCCAGCACCAGCCACCTGACACTGGCCATCTGCCCGGTCGCGCCGACCTGCTGCGCGGCCAGTGCCAGCGGCACGAAGGACAGTGCGCCCAGCACCAGGCCGATGGACGATTTCATCGCCTTGCCCGGTTCGGCACGGCGGCGATCCAGCCAGGCCCACAGCAACGCGAACAACGGCGCCAGCACCACCAGGAACAACCCGCCGAGGTAGGTGAGCGAGCCGGCGGTCTGCGGGATGACCAGGCAATCGCGGACCAGCAGCACCAGCATCGCCAGCACGATGGCGATGAACATGCGGCGCGGCCACGGCGAACCCGGCGAACGGTCGGACAGCCGCGCGCTGACCACGAAGCCCAGCGGCGCCAGCAGCAGCGACACGATCGACCACGGCAGCGGCGTGCCGTCGCGGATCACCAGCGCAGGCACGATGTCCTTGGTCAACAGGCGATCGGTGAAGGTGACCCACGAGCCATAGCTCTGCTCGTACAGGGTGAAGAACACCAGCGCCATCAGGATCAGCGCCATCAGCGCGATCATCTGCTGGCGCTGCACCGGCGTGCAGCGTGTGCCGGTGAACCAGGCGAACCACAGCAGCACGCCACCGAGCACCACCAGCATCAGCATCAGCGCCAGGCTGATCTCACCGCCCAGGGCGAAGGCGCCGTTGCCGGCGGCCCACATCAGCCACGCCACCGGCAGCACCGCCAGCACCGCACCGGCGTAGATCAGCCACTCGCGCGGCAGTCCCAGCACGCGTTCACGCAGCGAAGCGGGATCGCGCGGTTCGGCGTGGCCGTGCAGGTATTTCTGCCCCCACAGGAACATGCCGAGGCCGACAAGCATGCCGATGCCGGCTGCGCCGAAGCCGTACTTCCAGCCGTACGCTTCACCCAGGAAACCGCACACCAGCGAAGCGAACAGGGCGCCCAGGTTGATGCCGGCGTAGAACAGCGAGAAGCCCGAATCGCGGCGCGGATCGTCTTCGGCGTACAGCTTGCCGACGATGGTGGAGATGTTCGGCTTCAGGAAGCCCACCCCCATGATGATCAGCGCCAGCGACAGGTAGGTGATGGTCAGTGCACCGGTATCGCGCACCACCTGGCCGTTTTCCAGATAGGCCGCGTGCCCTTCGAAGGCCATGCCCAGGTGGCCGAGCACCAGCAGCACGCCGCCGAACAGCACCGCCCGGCGCATGCCCAGCCAGCGGTCGGCCAGCATGCCGCCGAACACCGGGATGCAGTACACCAGCCCGCCGTAGGCGCCGAGCAGGTCCAGCCCGGCCTTGTCGCCGAACAGGTGGTACTTGGTGAGATACAGCAGCAGCAGCGCCTTCATGCCGTAGAAGGAGAAGCGCTCCCACATCTCGGTGAAGAAGCAGACGTACACGCCCTTGGGATGGCCCAGGAAGTCGTCGTTGGCAGCGATGGCGGTCATCGGTCGGGGGCAGACAATGAGGCCCGGGATTATGCGGTCAGAACCCCTTCGATGCGCGGAACGTGCGTGCGGTCCTCACAGATAGCGCAGCCACGCCAGGTCCCTGCGGCGTGCCTTCAGCGCGGCGAAGGCCTTGGTCGGCAGGTACAGCAGCAGCGCCAGGGCGGTGCTGATCAGCAGCAGCGCGGCCACCGATTCCACCGCGAACAGCGCGCCGTTGGTCGGCCCCCACAGCGCCAGCGCGGCCAGGTACATCAGCTTCAGCACATACAGGTGCAGCAGGTAGAAGAGCATCGGCGCGGCGCCGATCCGGGCCAACGGCTGCAGCGCGTCGGCCACCCCGGGCACTTCGTACAGGCGCAGCAGCAGCAGGCCCACGCCCAGGGTGGCCAGCAGGAACAGCAGCGAGGGCGGGTACTTGGTGACGTTGAAGATGCCCATCAGCGTCTGCAGCGTGGTGGGCTGCAACTGCCACGGCGCATCGCCGTAGACATTCAGCGCCCGCAGCAGCATGAAGGCCGCCAGCGCGCCCCAGCCGGCCCACAGCAGCCAGCGCTGGCGCTGTGCCGGCGGGCGGGTGGCCGCGAACCACGGTCCCATCAGGTAGCCCAGCACGATCACCCCGATCCACGGCAGAAGCGGGTAGGACGTGCGCAGGCGCAGCGCATCGCCCAGCACGATCCAGTCGCGCTGGTGCAGCACTTTCCACAGCGTGGCCAGCACGCCGTTGCCTTGCACGTGCACGCCATCGAGCAGGTTGTGCCCTGCCACCAGCAGCAGGGCCAGTGGCAGCAGCACGCTGCGCGGCAGCCAGACCAGTCCGGCCAGCGCGATCATGCTCAGGCCGATCACCCAGATCACCTGCAGGTAGATCGTGTCCGGCGGCCACTGGAAGGTCCACGCGAAGTTGACCAGGGTCAGTTCCAGCACCACCAGGAACAGCCCGCGCTTGAACAGGAAGCCGGCGATGGCGCGGCGCGGATCGGCCTGGCGCTGGCCGTACAGCCAGGCCGAAAGGCCGGTCAGCAGCACGAATACCGGTGCACACAGGTGGGCCAGCAGGCGGCAGGCGAACAGCGCAGGGGACACGCTGGTCACGTCCATCGGATCGCTGACCTGATGCTGCAGGAAGAAGGTTTCGCGGACGTGGTCGAGCAGCATCAGCAGCATCACGGTGCCGCGCAGCTGATCGATGGAGGCCAGCCGGGTGGAGACGGAAGGGGGCATGCGGTTGCGCTGGAAGGGGGGGGCGGAAAGGATATAACATATCATTTGCGGGCGAGCCCCTGCCAGGCCGTGCGCTGTGGCGCGCTGGACTTGCAGGCACCCGGACGCTAGCGTTGCAGGGATTTTTTCGTATCAGGGGCTTCAATGAACAACGTCGCTGCGCCCAAGCAGCTCACGTTCCGCGCGGTGGTGCTTGCCATCGTGTTGGCCGTGGTGCTGTCGGCCGCCAACGCCTACCTGGGCCTGTTCGCAGGCCTGACCATCGCCACCGCGATTCCCGCTGCCGTCATCTCCATGGGCGTGCTGCGCCTGCTGGGCGGTGGCACCATCCTGGAAAACAACATCGTCCAGACCGGTGCCTCGGCCGGCTCGTCGATCGCCGCCGGTGTGATCTTCACCATCCCCGCGCTGGTGATCATGGGCTACTGGCCGGACTTCAAGTACTGGTGGGTGCTGGGTATCGCCGGCCTCGGTGGCCTGCTCGGCGTGCTGTTCTCGGTGCCGCTGCGGCGCTCGATGATCGTTGAAGATCCGCTTCCGTTCCCGGAAGGCAAGGCGGCGGCCGAAGTGCTCAAGGCCGGCGAGAACCCCGGCCCGGGCCTGAAGATCCTCGGCCTGTCCGCCGTGATCGGCGCGGTGGTCAAGGTCGCCGCAGCCAGCGGCATGCGCCTGATCCCCGATGCCTGGGCCACCTCGGCCTACGTGGGCAGCTCGAAGATCACCGCCTTCATCGGCACCAACCTGTCGCCGGCCCTGCTCGGCGTGGGCTACATCGTCGGCCTGAATGTCGGCATCGTGGTGGTGTCCGGCTCGATCCTCACCTGGCACATCGCCATCCCGGTCTACCAGGCGTTCTTCCTGCAGACCGACCCGGCGCTGGCCGCGTCCATCGCCACCGCCTCGTCCACCGATGCGGCGTTCGCCATCTGGGGCGCGAAGATGCGCTACCTGGGCGTGGGCGCGATGCTGATCGGCGGCATCTGGACCCTGTTCTCGCTGCGCAGATCGCTGCTGAGCGGGGTCAAGAGTGGCTTCGCCGCGGCGCGCAAGAGCACCGGTCCGGCGCTGGCCGAAACCGAGCGCGACCTGCCGATGAAGTGGATGCTGGTGGCGCTGGTCGCCTTCACCCTGCCGCTGCTGGCGCTGTACCAGGCCATCGTCGGCCAGTGGCACGTGTCGATCCCGATGACTCTCATCATGATCGTCGCCGGCTTCCTGTTCGTCTCGGTGTCGGCCTACCTGGCCGGCCTGATCGGTTCATCCAACAACCCGGTTTCGGGCATCACCATCTCCACCATCCTGTTCGCTTCGGCGGTGCTGGTGCTGCTGCTGGGCAAGGACGGCCTGACCCCGGTGGGTGCCTTCGGTGCGCCGCTGGGCGCGGTGGCGGCGATCATGATCGGTGCGGTGGTGTGCTGCGCGGCCGCGGTCGGTGGTGACAACCTGCAGGATCTGAAAGCCGGTTACATCGTCGGTGCCACGCCGTGGAAGCAGCAGCTGATGCTGGGCATCGGCGCGTTCTCCTGCGCGCTGATCATGGCCCCGGTGCTGAACCTGCTGGCGACCGCCTACGGCATCGGCGCGCCCACCCCGGAGCACCCGAACGCGCTGGCGGCCCCGCAGGCCAACCTGATGGCGTCGGTGGCGCGCGGCCTGTTCGGCGGCGAACTGCCGTGGAACTTCATCATGATGGGTGCCGTGGTCGGTGCCGCCATCATCGCCCTGGACGAGTGGCTGAAGAAGACCGGCAAGCGCTTCCGCGTGCCGGTGCTGGCCGCCGCCATCGGTATCTACCTGCCGCTGGAACTGATGGTGCCGATCTTCCTCGGTGGCCTGATTTCCTACCTGGTGGAGCGCTTCCACAAGGTGCGTGCCGATGATGAAGAAGGCCGCGACCGCGTGCACAAGCCGGGCGTGCTGTTCGCCGCCGGCCTGATCACCGGCGAAGCCCTGATGGGTATCGCCATCGCCGTGCCGATCGTGGTCAGTGGCCGCGCCGACGTGCTGGCGGTGCCGTTCGCGCTGCCGGCCGCGCAGTGGATCGGCCTGGCCGTGCTGTTCCTGGTCGGCTGGTTGATCTACCGCACCGGCAAGAAGGCCAACGCCGGCTGATCGGCGGGGTCGGGTAGCGCCGGGCCATGCCCGGCGTTGTCCGGCCCGCTGGCATGACCGATGGCCTTGGCACGCTGCCGTGCCGGGGCCTACCATCGACGTTTTGCCGTCCCGCGGAGAACCCGATGAAACTGCGTCATGCCTTGTTGCCGTTGAGCCTGCTCGCGGCGCTGCCGTCCGTGGCTGCTGCCCGCGGCCTCGATGTCCGCGACCTGATCGCGTTGGACCGTGTTTCCTCGCCCGTGCTCACCGCCGATGGCGGCAGCGTGGTGTTCGCCAAGCGCAGCGTGGACAACGAACAGAAGGCCAGCAATGCGCTGTTCGTGCGCAACCTGCGCACCCGCGATGCCGCACCGCCGAAGCAGCTGACCCCGAATGGCTGGAACGTCAACTCGGCCTCGTTGTCGGCCGATGGCCGCACCGTGTACTTCCTCAGCGCCAGGAACGGCAGCCAGCAGCTGTACGCGCAGGGGCTGGACGGCACCACGCCGCGCCAGCTGACCGATTTCCCGGTGGACGTGGACAGCTACCACGTGTCCCCGCAGGACGACCGCGTGCTGTTCAGTGCCGGCGTCTTCCAGGACTGTGGTTCGGACCTGGCCTGCACCGAAAAGAAGCTGGCTGCGATCAAGGGCACCAAGGCCAGCGGCAAAGTGTTCGATTCGATGTTCGTGCGCCACTGGGACACCTGGAACGATGGCCGCCGCAACACCCTGTTCGTGGCGCCGCTGCCGACCGGCAAGGCCGCCGGGGTGAAGGGCGCCTCGGCGCTCAGCGCGACCCTGGCTGGCGATGCGCCGTCCAAGCCGTTCGGTGGCAATGATGATTTCGCATGGTCGCCGGATGGCAGCAGCGTGGTCGCCAGCATCCGCGTGGCCGGCCGCGAAGAACCGTGGTCGACCAACTTCGACCTGTACCGCTTCGACGCCGCAGGCAAGCAGGCGCCGGTCAACCTGACCGCCGCCAACCCGGCCTGGGATGCCGGCCCGGTGTTCAGCGCCGACGGCAAGACCCTGTTCTACCGCGCGATGAAGCGCCCGGGCTTCGAAGCCGACCGCTTCGGCCTGATGGCGATGGACCTGGCCAGCGGCAGCACCCGCGAAATCGCCGCGGACTGGGATCGTTCGGCCGGTGGCATCGTGCTGTCCGCCGATGGCAGCACGATCTACACCACCGCCGACGAGCTGGGCGAGCACCCGCTGTTCGCCGTGGACGTGGCCAGTGGCAAGGTCGACAAGCTGATCGGCGATGGCAGCGTGACCGCCGTGGACGTGGCCGGCAACAGCGTGGCGATCACCCGCAACAGCCTGAAGAGCAACGACCAGGTGCTGGTCGGCCTGCTGCCGGCCGCCGGCCAGCCGATCGGTGAGCTGCGCGCGCTGACCCCCGCCGCCGGTGACGTGCTGAAGGACGTGTCCTTCGGTGACTTCGAACAGTTCGAGTTCAAGGGCTGGAACAACGACACCGTGCATGGTTACGTGGTCAAGCCGCACGACTACCAGGAAGGCAAGCAGTACCCGGTGGCGTTCCTGATCCACGGCGGCCCGCAGGGCAGCTTCGGCAATGGCTGGAGCTACCGCTGGAATCCGCAGACCTATACCGGCCAGGGCTACGCGGTGGTGATGATCGACTTCCACGGCTCCACCGGCTACGGCCAGGCCTTCACCGATGCGATCAGCCAGCACTGGGGCGACCGTCCGCTGGAAGACCTGCAGAAGGGCTGGGACGCGGCGTTGAAGCAGTATGCGTTCCTGGATGGCGACAAGGCCTGCGCGCTGGGCGCCAGCTACGGCGGCTTCATGGTCAACTGGATCGCCGGCAACTGGAACAGCCCGTTCAAGTGCCTGGTCAACCACGATGGTGTGTTCGACCAGCGCATGATGGGCTATGCCACCGAAGAACTGTGGTTCACCGAATGGGAGCAGGGCGGTACCCCGTTCGCCAAGCCGGCCAACTACGAGAAGTTCAATCCGGTCAACCATGTCGCGGACTGGAAGAAGCCGATCCTGATCATCCACGGCCAGCTGGATTACCGCATCCCGGTCGAGCAGGGCCTGGCGGCATTCACCGCTGCGCAGCGCCAGGGCATCGACTCGAAGTTCCTGTACTTCCCGGATGAGAACCACTGGGTGCTGAAGCCGGCCAACAGCGTGTTGTGGCATGACACGGTGAACGCCTGGTTGAAGCAGCACATCGGCCAGTAAGCCGCGTTGAAGCGCCGCCCCCCCGGTCGGCGCTTTTTGTTTCCGTAACGCCGAGCCATGCCCGGCGGCATTTTTCCCCGCTGCGCTCGCCGGGCATGGCTCGGCGCTACCCCTGGATTCGCATGCCGTCGACTCCCTTGATCCAGAACGACATCGTCGTCTTCGGCCTGATCGCCGCCACCCTCGGTGCGGTGTTCTGGACCGCCTCGCGCCCGCACGGCCCGTGGAAGCGCTTCTATGCCTTCGTGCCGGCGCTGCTGCTGTGCTACCTGCTGCCCGGCATCTACAACACCGTGGGCCTGATCGACGGCCAGAACACCCGGCTGTACAACCCGATCGCGCGCGACGTGCTGCTGCCGGCAGCGCTGGTCCTGCTCACCCTGGCGGTGGACATCAAGGCGATCCTGCGGCTGGGGCCGAAGCTGGTGCTGATGTACCTGGGCGCATCGGCCAGCATCATGATCGGTGCGGTGGTGGCGTTCCTGCTGATGCGCGCGCTGCATCCGGAAACCGTGGCCGGTGATACCTGGGCCGGCATGGCGGCGCTGGCCGGCAGCTGGATCGGCGGCGGTGCCAACATGCTGGCGATGCGCGAAGTGTTCGACGTCGACGCCACCACCTTCGGCCAGTTCGCGGTGGTGGACGTGGGCGTGGGCTATGTGTGGATGGCGGTGCTGATTTTCCTGGCCGGGCGTTCGGCGAAGATCGATGCGCGCAGTGGCGCCGATACGTCCGCGATCGATGAACTGAAGGAGCGGATCACCCGCTTCCAGGCCGAGCACGAACGCATTCCCACCCTGACCGACCTGATGCTGATCGTGGCGGTGGCCTTCGGCGGTGTCGGCCTGGCCCACGCCATCGGCGCCCCGCTGGCGGCCTGGTTCAAGCTGCATGTCAGCTGGGCCTCGAAGTTCAGCCTGGACGCGCCGTTCGTGTGGGTGGTGGTGCTGTCGACCACGCTGGGCCTGGGCCTGAGCTTCACCCGCGCGCGTACGCTGGAAGGCGTCGGCGCCTCGCGGGTGGGGTCGCTGCTGTTGTACTTCCTGATTGCCTGCATCGGCATGCAGATGGACCTGGTGGCGTTGCTGGATCGTCCGTGGCTGTTCGCGCTGGGATTGATCTGGATCGCGGTGCACATCGTGCTGTTGTGGCTGTTGGCCAAGCTGCTGCACGTGCCGTTCTTCTATTTCGCCATCGGTTCGCAGAGCAACATCGGCGGGCCGGCGTCGGCACCGGTGGTGGCGGCGGCGTTCCATCCCGCGCTGGCGCCGGTGGGCGTGCTGTTGGGCACGATGGGGTATGCGACCGGCACGTACCTGGCGTACGTAGTGGGGATTACGCTGCGGGCGCTGGCGGGGCAGTAGTTTTTTTTCGTCTGCATGGAGCGCCGGGGGAGGGGAAAAGAAAAAGGCAGAAGCAGGTAGCGCCGAGCCGTGCTC